>NZ_JBFADP010000057.1:0-52000 GCF_040641415.1 Streptomyces sp. NPDC020875
CGGGCCGGTACGGCCCGCCCCCACCACCCGGCCGCGGTTCCCCGGGGTGGTCAGTCGTCGAAGAACCCGGGTTTGGGGGTCTTCGTGTGGCGGTTGCGGCGGATCTCGTCCAGGGCGCCGTACTTGCGCCGGTGGGTTTCGGCGGCGTCCTGGGCGGCGGCATGGGCTTCGCTGGCGGCGATCCGGGTGGCGGTGACGGCGGTCGCGGTGGCGCCGAGTTCGGCGGCGACGGAGGCCGTCATGTCCACGTAGCGGCTGTCTCCTCCGGCCCGGCCCAGCAGTACGGCCGTGTCCGCCGCCAGGGCCGCGTTGCGGTTCATCCCCCGGGCGACCGCGTCCAGGTCGGCCTCGGCCCGGTTCACGGCGGCCGCGAACGTGAGCAGGGCCCGCTGGAGTCCGATGTATCCGTCGCTCATGTCAGCCGCCTTCGTGATGGGATGCCGCGGACACCGACGCCAGCCCGGCGTCGGCCTTCGCGTCCTGGTCGCGCCGGTAGTCGGCTTCGACCGCGAGAGCGGCCGTCTGCGCCCGCTCCCGGGCCGCGAGGCACCGGTCGGCCATCGCCCTGGAACTGTTCCGCAGGGCCCCGGCCCGGTCGACGAGGTGGTCGAGCCGGGCCAGCAGACCCGTGTCCGTCACGTTGTCGTCGTCCTTGACCATCGCGTGGAGTGTCTTCATCGACTTGATTGCGTTGCGCAGGAGGTCGGCGGTCACGGCCGCCTCTTCCTGGATCAGACCGGTGTCCGTGGCGATCCGGGCCATCGCCGCCAGGTAGCCGCTCAGCGACAGTTCGGTCCGGTGCCGGGTGGCGACCGTAGTGCCGGGGGAACGGATCTCCACTCCCCCGCCCCTGCTGCCGGTGCTGGTGTGTCTCATGTTCTCCTCCGTCCCGCCCCGGAAAGCCGGGGCGGTGCTGCTGGTGCCGGGGGTGTTGTCCGGGGGGCCGGGCTCCGGCGGGGCGCCGGGGTCGGTGGTGCCGGGCCGTTCGGTGTGGGGCTCGGGCGCCCGGGGCAGGGCCCGGCGGTCGGCCCCCAGCGCCCGGGGCCCGCCCGGGCCGGGCTGGTCCGGGTCGTCCCGCGTCCACAGATCCCAGTCCCGGATCGGACCGGCGGCCCGCGCGGCAGAGGTGTGGGCGTCCTCCCGCGACCAGGCGCCAGCGGCGTCCCGGTCCCGTTTGTCGCGCCACCACTGCCAGGCCCTCATGTGCTCTTCGTAGTCGTCGTCGGAGTCCTCCGGGTCCCGCTCGGAGCCGTCCCCGTCCGGGGCGGGAGCGGCGCCGTCCGGGGCGGTGCCCCCGGCGCCCTGGAAGGCTTCCGCGGCTTCCGCTTCCCCCGGGCCTTGGGGCACCTCGCCCGGGGCGGTCCCCTCCGGTCCCCCGCCGCCCGCCGCCGGGCCGGTCTCCCCTTCCGTACCGCCGCGGTGACCGGCGGAGGATTCCGGGGAGTCCTTGGTCAGGACCGGCGGGTCCAGGTCGGCCCGCCGCCCGGCCAGACGCCGGGCCGCCGCCTCGGCCAGGGCCTCGCCGAGCGTGACCCGCTCCGCCCCTTCACCCCGGGCCCTGGCCTTCTTCCTGGCGTTCCGCTCCTTCCGCCGGCCCTTGTCCTGCCGGGCAGCGTCCTTGCGCGCCTGGTCGCGGTCCTTGGACCGGTCGGCCAGACCGGCGGCCAGCCGGTCAGCGCGCCGCTTGTCCCGGGCCGCGGACCGTTCCCGGCGGCGGGCGGCCCGCTCCTGCGACGCAGAACCCGCCCCGCCGCCGACGTGCCCGCCGTCCGGCCCCCGGCCGAACCTGCCGCCTCCCGAACCGGACCCCTTGCCCTTGCCCTTGCCCTTGCCCTTGCCCTTGCCCGGGCCGAACCCGGCCCCCGAGCCGGACCCCTTGCCCTTGCCCTTGCCCTTGCCCTTGCCCTTGCCCTTGCCCGGGCCGAACCCGGCCCCCGAGCCGGAGCCGGTGGTCTTGCCGCCCCCCGAACCCTTGCCGGAGCCGGGCGCCATACCACCGGAGGATCCTGACCCGCTTCCGCCCGGCCCCGTACCGCCCTTGCCGGGCTTCCCGCCGCCTTTCCTGCCGGGCGGCTTGTCCGGACCCGGCCCCGAGCCGGAGCCGGAGGCGGAGGGCTTCACCGGCGACGCGCCGCCGCCCTTCGCCCCGGAGGGGCCCGTACCGCCCTTGCCGGACTTCGCCCCGCTGCTGCCCGGGGGCCTGGGCCCGGAAGAGTTCTTCGGGCCGCCGGACTTCGCCCCGCCGCCCGTACCACCGCCGCCCGCCGCGCCCTTGCGGGCCTCGCGGAGCTTGTCGGCCAGCTCCTTCATCTTCAGTACGTGGCCGCTGTGCTGCTGCTCGGCGGCGACCCGGGCCGCCATCTTCGCCTCGCGCAGTCCGGCACCCTCGGCGTGGGCGTCCATCCGGCGCTGCCGCCAGTCGTCCACCGTGGTCACGACGGCCCGCAGGACCGCCAGCGCGACGGCGAGCGGGGCCGCCACAGCCAGCGCGCCCGCGCCCTGCTCGGGCCCCTCACCGGCCGGGCGGGCCCGGAACGCGGCGGGCAGCTGCGGCATCGCGGTCCCGCGCGCCGCCGTACCGGTGATAAGGGCCGCATCCGCGTCCGCCGCCACCCGGTCCGGCACCGCCGGGAGTTCGAGGGTGGTCTCCTCCGGCCTCTCCGCAGGAGCGGCCGGGCGGGCCGGAGGCAGGCCCGGCAGCCCGGGTGAACCCGGTCCCGGTCCGGTTCCGCGCCGCGGCGGGAAGCGGTGGACCACTCCCTCGTCGTCGTCTGACATCCATTACTCCTTGACAGAGAGTCACGATCTCGTGTACGCGCGCGCGTGTCCGCGCGTCCGTGCGTCCGCGCCTCCGGTTGGGGACCGGATCAGGGGCTTTCCCGGCCGGGAAAGCCCCTGGAACCGTCCGACCGCGAGGGGCGCGATGGTCACAGCCGGTAGTGGGCGCAGTAGGACTCCAGCAGCCGCGCCAGCTCGGCCACGGGCTCCTCGTCGCCCCGCCGCTCATGCTGCTTCGCGATCCGGCGGGCTTCCTCCGTCCACGCCAGGACCACCCCCCACGCCCCCAGGCGCGCGGTGAAGTCCTCCAGCCGGGCCTGGTGGTGTGCGGCCTGCCGGATTCGCCGGGCCTCAATCTGGGTGATCGGCCGCTGCTGTCCCATCAGGCACCCCGCCGCAGGTCGTGCAGCGACGACGGCACGCGCCCGCCGTCGCTCTCGCTCCTGCTCTGAGCTGCGTCTTTGAGCGCACCGGCGGTCTTGTGGAGGGACTTGGCGGCCAGCTCGCCCAGCGCGGCGCTGCGCCCGGCCTTCGCCAGTTCCTTCGCCTCCCGCTGGCCGGGCAGGCCCAGGACGTGGGCGATGTGGTTGGTGTGGGCGATCTGGAGCGCCTCCAGCGCCTCGTACTGCACGCGGGCGGCCCTGACCAGCTTCTTCGCGTGCTTCTCCATCCGGCGGGCGCGGCGGGCCGCGTCCCAGCGGCTGTCGCCCGGCACGTGCTCGGCCCGGTATTTCGCCCGGATCGCGGCCAGCAGGTCGTCGTACACCTCGTGGTCCGTGCCGTGCGACCGGCGCCGCGCCTGGGCGAACTTCGCGAATTCCTCGGGGGTCAGCAGGTTGGACAGGTCCATGAGTGGTTCTCCTTCTGGGGGTCGGGCCCGCCCTGCCGACAGCGGCAGGGGAGCGGGCCCGGCCCGCAGCGGGCGTACGGCCGTACGGCCGTCACGGGGTGGTGGGGGTCAGGTGCTTGGCGGCGTCCGCCGGGGACAGCAGCCGGGCCGTACCGAGCAGCCGTACGGCGCGGTCCCGGTTGCAGCCGACGGCCGTACGGGCGGCGTTGACGGTGACGAACCCGCTGTCCGTACGGGGCAGCTTCCGCAGTACGGCCAGCGCCTCGTCGTCCGTACGGGCCGGACGGGGCTTGTCCGTACGGTCCGTACGGGCTCCGTCCGTACGGGACTTGTCCGTACGGTCCGTACCGTCCGGCCGTACGGGCGCCGTACGGGCTCCGGCCGTACGGCCCGTACGGTCCGGCCGTACGGGAGCCGTACGGGCACCGTCCGTACGGTCCGTACGTACGGGCTCCGCCGCGTCCGGCCGTACGGGCTCCTCCCCGTCCGTACGGCAGGGTTCCTCCCGTACGGGCGCGGGGTCCCCGGCCGCCGTACGGTCCGGCGCCGTACCAGGGGCGGCGGGGTGGTCGCCGTCGAGGAGGCGGTGGACCCGCCAGATGATGACGACGAACGTCAGGACCACGACGGTGGTCAGCCCGAGGACGATCGCGTCCCCGTACGGGTGGGACGGGTCGTGGACGCCGCCGCGCTCGGCCAGGTGGTAGGCCAGGTTGGAGGCGGCCATGATCGACAGCGCCGGGCGGACGTCGCGCTTCTTCTTAAAGGCGACTACCGCGTAGATGTCCACGCTGAGCGGGAAAAGCGGCGCGACGTACGGGTGAAAGCCCACGAGCCGCGCGAGTTCGTACTCGCCGGACGCCGCGAGCCCGACTCCGGCCGCGAGCGCGACCCAGGGCGCCCCGCGCCACAGCCTGTCCGAGGTGCTGGCCCGCCGGGCCCTGCGGCGGTCCGCGGCCCGTGCCTGACCGAGCTGGCGCTTGGCCTCGGCCTCCCGGGCCTTGGCCCGCTCAAGGGCGGCCCGGGTCTCGGCGACCAGGTCCGCCTTCTGCCCCTCGGCACCGGCCACGATCTCCCGGGCCGCAGCCCGGGCGGCGGCCTCGGCGTTCGCCCTCATTTCCTCCAGCTCGGCCGCCAGCGCTGCCCGCTGCCCCTGCCGCTGCCGCTCGTGCTCCTCACCGAGCGCCCGGAAGGATGCCTCCGTCTGGGCCCGGACTTCCTCGGCCTCCTCGCGGTAGGCGCTGAGGCGGTCCCGGATCTCACCGCGCCGTACGGCCAGGTCCTCGTCGAGGTCGAGCATCGACCGGCGGCGGGCCAGCTCCAGTTCCGTCTCCAGCGAGACCCGCGCGATCCGGGCCTCCGCCGCCTGCTCCTGGGCCCCGGCCACGATCCGGGCCGCGTCCTCCAGCGCCGTGCGGTACGCACCCTCGGCCGACGCCCGGCGCAGAGCGACCAGCTCGGCCGCCCGCTCCTCCGCCTCCGCCAAGACCCCACCGACCCGGGCCTCCGCGTCCGCGAGCAGCTGCTCCCGGTTCCCGGCCTCCGCCCGGGCCGCTTCCTCGGCCTCGGCACGGACCGTCTCCGCGTGCCGGGCGGCGCCCCGGATCAGATCACCGGCCTCGGCGGCCGCGGCCGCCAGGGCCCGTTCCGCGTCGGCGGCCGCCGCGATCCGAATCTCCTCGGCGGCCTTCCCGGCCTGCCGCGTCAGCTCCGCCGCCTCCTCGGCGGCGGCCATCCGGGCCTCGGCCAGCCGGTCGGCGGCGAGGTCCGCGATATCGGCGGCCCGGTCCCGGGCGTCCGCGATCCGCGCCTCCACGGCCGCCGCCGTACCGGCCGCCGCCTCGGGCGACCGGCGCGGCGCCACGGGCGCCGTCGCCTTCTTCTTCACCGGCGGTGTGCGGGCCGCCGCCTTCTTCGTCCTGCTGCGGGTAGCTGTTCGGGCCGCCACAGCGGCCTCCTTTCACAACTCGGTGCCGCAGGGCCGACCCCGGGTCGGCCCTGCGGCGGCGGTCCGTCAGTCCCGGGCGAGCCGGGCGGCCGTACGGTCGATCGCTCCGATGACCCGGCGGCCGGTCTGCTCCACCCTCAGGCGGAACAACCCGTCCCCCGCCGCCCGCAGACGGCGCTCGGCATCGGCGAGCGGCCCGGCCACCACCGCGTCGAGGTGCCCCTCCAGCCGCGGTGCCCGCTGGCCGCGCACCGCGCGGACCAGCAGCGCCACCGCGTACAAGCCGGTGGCGTAGCCGAACACGGTCACCGCCGCCGCCCGCCGCCGGACCGGCCCCCGGTACGGGGACGCGGCCCGCGCGATCGCGGTGAGGTTCTCGAACACCTCGAAGTCCGTGGACGTCCAGGTCTCGACCGGCCCGGAGCAATTCCCCGGCCGGGTGGTGATGCTGGGCTTGAGCAGGGTGTTCACGCGGTAGTCACCTCTCCGTTCGTGTCAGCCGTGCTGGGATGGCCCGGCTCCGGGGCCTTCAGCCACTCCAGAAGGGCCTCCATCTCGTCCGCGGTGTCCGGTGCGGGCAGAGGCGGAAGTTTCCGGGTGCAGACCTTCCAGCCCTCGGCCGGACCGTCCGGCCCCTGACCCGGCTCGACCCAGTCGGCCCAGGGCAGCGGAGCCGCGACCATCGCGGACTTGGGGTCCCGGTGCACGCTCTGGACCATCCCGTCGTGCAGGAGAACCGACACCGGAGCCTCGGCGGCCAGCCGGGTCTCCTCCAACGCGGCCAGCACCAGGGCGGCCAGCCGGGTCAGTCCGTCCGTGCGGGCCCGGGCGGACTCCAGCTCGGAACGCAGCTCGGCAAGCTCGCCCGCCAAGCGCTGGCGGACCCCGTCCTGGCCGATCAGGTCGGCCCGGCACGCCTCGATGGCGGCCTCGGCGGTGTCGAGGTCGGTCCGGAGGACGGCAGCGCGGGCGGTGCCGTCCCGGAGAGCCGAGAGGCTCGTCGTGCGGATCATCAGGACGGGGAGGCGGAGCTTCATCGCCCGCCCCCGATCGCGGGCCGCGGCGGGCAGTTGGTGCCGTTGCAGCCCCAGCGCGTGCAGACCGGGCACGCGTCCCGCTCAACGTCCGGCAGACCCGCGCCGACGTCCCCCGTCGGCGCGGTTCCCTGCCCGGTCACAGCAGGGCGGAGGGGTCGGCGGCCGCGGCGCCGGTCAGCACCGCCAGCTCCTCCTGGGTCACCCAGCCCTCCGGGATCACCACCCGCATGGTCACGGTGCCCTGCAACATCTCGCCGAGGGCGGCGAGTCGGCCGCTCTCCAGCTTCACGGGCCGGACGTTGTCGATCTCCGCCAGCAGCGCGGGGAGCACGGTCGCGGCGTCGGGCGCCACGGTGATGGTGGCGATGATCGTGGACGGCGCCACGGTGAACTGGACGTTCACGCCCAGCCGGGCCATCTTCTGGACCTGCTCGAACAGCGGGAAGACCTCCGGCATCGCGTCGGTCAGCTCCTCGGCGACCCCGAGGTGGTTCATCGGCAGGTCGGACGGCATGATGGTCAAGCGGATCACCCTCCAGGTTGGATCCGTAGACCCCCGGTACACATGGCGTTGCACCGCCGTACCGGGGGTCGCGCCGTATCTCGGCGCAGTGAGCGAATGGGGACTCGCACCCTCGGCCCCAACCCCTGGGGCCCTCTGTAGATCCGCTCTCGGGCTGCCACGCGGCCAACCCCCCGCTCAAGACCCACCATGCAGGTGAGAGGTCGTCTCGTCACAAAGTGACGGCAGGGGCGCCGCGGCCCGAAGTTCTATCCACTGTTGAGTTCTCAAGGAACGAACGGCCACCCATCACCCCGCCACGAGAGCGAGTTCACCGGGGCCCCAAATGACGCTTGAAGTGCAGGTATAGCCAGCGCGACGCTTAGATTTAGTGAACTAAACCGCCGCACAGCGAAACCATAGGGCGACTCTCCGCTTCGAGTCAACCACCTTGAACTCGCGCCGTTTAGTGAGGTAAACATGACCCTACGAAGGGAGGCACGAATGGAACAGGAACGACTCGACGCAACGACGCCCCACTCGCTGCGGGAGCAAACCGACGCGATGTTCGACATCACGTTGTCCCAGTTGAAGGAGTTGTCCGACCCGCTGGAGCGGGCCAAGGCGGCCCATAACCTCGTCAGCCGGGCGCAGAACTACGGAAACGAGTTCCAGGCCGTACGCAACGAGGCGATGAACGAGACCCTGCGGGTGGGAAGCCTGAACAGCACCCAGCTCGCGGCTGAGCTGGGCATCAGCAAGGGGCGAGTAAGCCAGCTCGCCAAGGGAGCGCCGCCTGAGCGGCTCTTCCTCGGCTCCGGCAAGGTCATCGTGGCGCTCGCCGAGAAGCTGGAGGACGGCCGGCTGCAAGACGGCAGAGACAAGCCAGTCCAAGGCCCTGTGATCGCCACGGAGGATGTCCAGACCTACGAGCATCTGCGGGAACTGGCCGAGGAGGTCGGCCTGGAGATCACCTTCGAGCGGATTCCGCTGGGCGGTAACGTCCGGCTCAACCGCAACAACCTGGTGGTGATCTGCGGACCGCGCCTGTCCCCCCTGATCGAGCAGATCCTCGAAGGTGATCCTCACCTCCGTTTCGACAAGGACGGCGCAGGCTGGTTCCTCACCGACCGGAACACTGGCGAGACCTACCGCTCACCGATGGACCGCGGCAAGAACAGCGACATCGCGTACTTCAGCCGACTCCCTCGCCCTGACGGTCAGGGCACCTTCCTCTACATCGCTGGCATCCACGCCCGGGGCTCGGGCGGCGTCGTCCACTGGCTCAACCAGGAGCTGGCCGACGTCCACCGCGAACTCAAGGCGAAGCGGTTCTCGACCCTCATCTCCAGCACGTTCGACCCTGACACGCTGGAGATCACCTCCAGCAAGCGCATCACGCCGTTCTACCGCCCGGAAGGGGCCTGACGTGCAGGTATCCATGGCATCGACCCAGGGTGTGGGCACCGCGAACGAGGACACAGTCCACGTGAGCCCCACCGGGGTCGTCGTGCTGGACGGCCTGTCCGCCCCGAAGGACCTGCCCATGGGGTGCATTCACGGCACCCCATGGTTCGTACGACAGCTAGGCACCACCCTGGTCAACCTGATCGGCGACGACGAAGTGTCCCTCCGAGCGGCCCTCCGTCACGCCATCACCAAGGTCAACAACCTGCACCGCGACACCTGCGACCTCGACCAAGAGGCGGTGCCAGCCTCGACCGTGGTGATGATCCGCGAGCGCGGCGACGTCCTCGACTACTTGGTGCTCTCCGACAACGTCTTGGTGCTCGACCTTGGGTCCGACGGCATCAGGACCATCGTCGACAAACGGGTGGAAGAGGTCGCGGCCGACGAGATGCAGGCCGCCTTGCGTGGGCCGACTGGGACGGCCGAGCACGCTGCCCGCGTGTCACAGCTCGTCAGCGTCCAGCGTCGTCTCCGCAACAAGCCCGGCGGATACTGGGTCGCGGCCACCGACCCGGCCGCCGCTGACGAAGCCCTCACCGGCTCCGTAGAACTCACGCGGGTGCAGCAGGCCGCTTTGCTCACCGACGGCGCCAGCCGTCTCGTCGACTCCTTCGATGCCCTCACCTGGTACGAGCTGCTTTCCCTTCTGCGCTCCGAGGGTCCGTCCGCGCTGATCGCCCGCACCCGCGAGGCAGAACTCGCCGACCCGGTGGGAGAGCGGTGGCCCCGGTTCAAGCGCTCTGACGACGCCACTGCGGCCTACGTCACGCCGACCCGCGGCCATGGCGACACTCCGGAATCGGCGCGCTGACCACGCGCCGGGGCGCGAAGGAGGAAGATGGCCCGGAACGCGAACAGGCCCCCGTGGGGGCCTGCCGGTCGCGCTCGCCGGTTGTGGTGGTCGGCGGGGCGGACCAAGCACCTATCGAGGAGGTGCCTGCGATGCGTTGCAGGCTACGCGTACCCACTGACGGTGGGCCAGCGGGACACGGCGACACGCCGACGACAGCCCGTGCTTCCCGGGTGACGGTACGCCTCCGCAAGTTCTCTCCCGGAGAACGGGATCTCGGAGTATCCGCGCCGGAAACCCGGTACAACACCACGACGTCGTCCGGCACGATCACCGGATGCACCGCCTCCTACCAGCTCATCGCCGGTTTCCCCAACTGGCGGAAGGACTCCACCATGGTCACCATGACCGCTCGCGCCCCGTAACGCCGAGGGCCGCCCCTGCGCCAACAGGAGCGGCCCTCGATTCGAGCTTTGACTCAGCAGCTGGCCCGTGAAGCCTCAGAACCTGAGTCGTACGTCGGCTGATGCCGGGTTCCCGACCCCTCGGGGCCCGGTCACCATCAGCCAGGGTAACCGCCCATATGGCCTTTGCGCAGCACCGTCCATTGGCCCGCCCGGTTACCCGGTGAAGATCACCGATGTACGGCTCCCACTCGATTGGGAGAGATCGCATCTCATGCACCGCCCCCTCCGGCTCGCCTCCGCGGAGCCCGCGACGGTAACCGTCCCGGCCGCGTACGAAGGCGCCGTGCCGAAGACTTCTGAGCAGAACCGCGCCTTGACCTGCAACTACAAGGCCCCCTCCGCCCTGACGGTCGTGGCGGTGTCCCGGTGAACGAGCAACCGATCGACCCGAACGAGCTTGACGAGACCCTTGAGGTTGCCCTTGGCCGACGCGCCCCGTTCAGCCAGCTCGGCGACTGGGTGCTGTTCTCCGGCGTGGACTCCGACGCCCGGACCTTGTACTGGGGTCTGTCCGCGCACATCAACACCAGCGTCCGCGACGACACGGAGGTCTGGCCGGGCCTGGCCACACTGGCCCGGATTCTCAAGCTGAAGAAGCCGGAGAACGTGGCGAAGTACATGCTCCAGCTTGAGGTCATCGGCGCCATCGACGTCGTACGGACGACGGTCGGCCTGGTGCGCCGCAACCGCTACATCGTCCACCAGACCCCGCCGTCCTCCCACACCGGTCCGACCTCGACGAGCCAGTGGTACGCGCTGAACCGCGGCCCGAAGGGCGAGTCGGCGGAGGCCCGCAAGGAGCGCGAAGCGGGGTTCGACGCGTGGCTGGCGGCGGTCGACGCCGGGCTCAAGGCCCACTGCGACAAGGTCGCCAAGGCCCGGGCAGCCGCGAAGAAGGCGAAGGCCCCGTTCCCGGTGGTCGAGCTGTTCGTGGCCCCGACTCTCGACGAGTCCCGTACCCCCGCTGGAGGGGGTACGGCGCGACCTGCGGCTATCCGGAAAACCGCAGGTCGCGCCGTACCCCCGCTGGAGGGGGTACGTACCCCCGCTGGAGGGGGTCCCGTACCCCCGCTGGAGGGGGTTGAACGAGATCAATCTCAACTAGACCAATCTCTCTCTCGCTCCTCGTCCGCCTCAGCCGCACCGACGGCGACGGCGACGGGCGAGACGAGAGAGACGGCTGCGCCGGAAAACAACCCCGCTTCGGCGGCTGTCGAGGTTCCGGCTCCCCGCGACGGCCAGGCCGACGACGGGCAGACTGCCGAGCTGCTGGAGATGCTGCTGGGCCTGCCCGGCCGGGACCGGATGAACCGCAACGAGGTGGCGGACATGCTGCTGCCGCTCGCCGTCGAGGCCCTGGCCGTCGGCTGGACGGCGCCCAAGCTGCGCAACCACCTGGCCCGCTGCTGCGACCCGGACCGGGTCTTCAGTGTGGTGGCGATCTACCGGACCCACCTCAAGAACCTCCCGTCGGCTCCGGCCGGATCGGGTGGTCACCCGGCGGCGGCCGCCCCGAAGTGCGCGATGTGCAACGGGTCCGGCCTGGCCGAGGACCCGGAGACCTTCCTGCCGGTCGGCCCGTGCGAGTGCCGCAGGGCCCCCGCCCTCACGGCCGCACCCTGACTTTCCGGCCCCTCCCCGTACGACAGCAGCGGCCGGAGACCTTGCCCGGTCCGGCCGCTGCCCGAATCCCGTGAACGGAGATCCACCATGAGCGTATCCATCCCCGCCCCCGCCGTGTCCGGCGACGGTCCGCGCGACTTCGAGCGCGTCCCGCCCCAGGAGCTGGAGGCCGAGCAGTGCGTCCTCGGCGGAATGCTGCTGTCGAAGGACGCGATCGGCGACGTCGCCGAGATCCTGCAAGCCCCGGACTTCTACCGACCGGCGCACGAGACCGTGTTCCGCGCGATCCTCGACGTCCACGGCAAGGGCGAGCCCGCCGACCCGATCACGGTCGCGGCGCACCTGACCACCACCGGCGAGCTGGCCAGGGTCGGCGGCGCCCCGTACCTGCACACGCTGGTCCAGCAGGTGCCCACGGCGGCGAACGCCGAGTACTACGCCGAGATCGTCTACGACGCCGCCGTCGCCCGGAACCTCGTCGTCGCCGGTACGGCCATCGCCGCCAGCGGGTACGCCCGCGACGGCGAGACCGACGAGCTGGTCGAGCGGGCGCAGGAGTGCTTGTACGGCGTGGTCCGCCACCGCGGCGACGACTCGCTCAAGGACGCCTCGGAGGGCATGGACGCCACCTTCGACGACATCGAGGCCGCCGGGAAGCGCAAGAACGGTGAACTCACCGGCGTGCCGACCGGCTTCACCGACCTCGACAGCCTCACCCTCGGCCTCCAGCCCGGCCAGCTCGTCCTGATCGCCGGGCGCCCGGCGATGGGCAAGTCGACCCTGGGCCTGGACATCGCCCGGGCCGCCAGCCTCAAGCACGGGCTGACCAGCGCGTTCTTCTCCCTGGAGATGGGCCGCAAGGAACTCCATATGCGGCTGCTGTCCGCCGAGGGCTCCGTTCCCCTGCACCACATCCGCTCCGGCCGGCTCGACGACGCGGCCTGGGGCCGGATGGCCAAGGCCAAGGCCCGGGTCGACGCCGGGAACCTGCTCCTGGACGACTCCCCCGAACTGACCGCCATGTCGATCCGCACCAAGGCCCGGCGGCTCAAGCAGCGAGGCAAGCTCGACCTGGTCGTCATCGACTACCTCCAGCTGCTCCAGTACGGCGGCGGCCGCCGCCCCGAGAACCGTCAGCAAGAGGTCTCCGACATCTCCCGCCAGCTGAAGCTCATGGCCAAGGAGCTGGAGATCCCGGTCATTGCGCTGTCGCAGCTCAACCGCGGGCCCGAGCAGCGCACCGACAAGAAGCCTCAGGTCTCCGACCTGCGCGAGTCCGGCTCGCTGGAGCAGGACGCCGACGTGGTGATCCTGCTGCACCGCGAGGACCAGTACGAGAAGGAGTCCCCGCGCGCGGGCGAGGCGGACCTGATCGTCGGCAAGCACCGCAACGGGCCGACCGCGATCATCACGACCGCGTTCCAGGGCCACTACAGCCGTTTCGTGGACATGGCCCAGACCTGAAATCGAACCTCTGTTCGGCCACGATTCGTCCGCACCGGCGGGCGGAGCCGGGCCGAACCCGCACCTCCGACCGCCCCCGGCACATTCGCGCCGGGGGCGGTCGCTCGTCCTGCACGCCGAAGCGCCGTCCCCCGGCGACACCCTGCTGTTAACAGGCCACTGCGCCCCCGGAAAAACACCACCCGCCCGGCTCGTACCGCTCCCATCACCCCAGCTCAGAACACCGCCCCGCCCCATCCCCACACGAACGATCATGACCCCCTCGCGCTGGAAGCCAGGCCGTAAGCCCGGCCGAAGACGGCCGATCCCCCGGGGAACCGCAGGTCATACCTGAAAGGCTACCGGCCAGTAATGGGCGCCTGGGCCTGTTAATAGCCCTTGGGAAGGGGCGCGGCCCGGCCCCCTGCGGGCGCCGGGCCGCGCGTGAGCCGACTCTCCGTGGGAACGAGCAGGTCAGAACCAATACGGACGCGCTTCGCGCGGCGATTTACAGGAGCAGGGCCGGGGCGTCCCTGAGTGTCCCTGTGCGACCCCCGGGGCGTGGCCGGGCCGACCACCACCACGGCGCCGTGGTGGGGCCTCCTGTCCCCCCTCAGGGCCCGGGACGGGCCCCCTGTGCATGATCGGCCGGTGTCGGCATACCGGCAACGGCCCAGGTCGCTGGGCTTTTTGAGGTAGATCACGCCCATATGAGATGTTCAGCGAGAGAGCCCTCGCCTCCGTGCCGCCCGCAACGAGGAGGCGCCCCACAGGCAGAAGCGGCGTGCCGCCGGGCGGGCCAGGCCCGCCCGCGAGAGCCGTTAGGTCCCACAAGCCCAATGGCCGCGTTGAGCCGGGGAACCGGCCCAAACTCCCGGCGCGGCCCGGCGGACGGCCGCCGCGCGGCACGGATTAGACGCGTTAGGTCCAACGGGGTTAATCCGGGGTGTCGCCGCGAGTGGCGGACAGATTGGGGGGATCGCCACCTGCGCACGGAAGGACTGGTCCAACATCTAGCCGTGCGGCACCTTCTGCCCGGGCATGAACAAGCGCCTCGGCCCGGGGCCGTCCGCGATCGTGCCCCGGCCCCGCACGGGGGCGGACGCCGCCATGAGAGACCGGAGACGTGATGACGACCGACACCGACCTTCAGCGTGCCTGTGACGCCGCCGTACGAGCGGCTCGTACGGATGGAGAGCGGGCCGCCGTGCACTCCCTCAACCCACCCGGCTGGCCGAACGTCACACCCGGATCGGTGCTGGACTGGTACGCCGACGCCCTGTGGGAGCTTGCCCAGCGCGCAGGCCGGGCAGCGGGTCTGCCCGAGACGGGCCCGGACGCGCTGTCCGAGTGGATGACCGCGCACAGCGCGGGCCTGTGCACACCGGCCACCCTGCGGGCCCTGGCGCCGTGGCTTGCCGACGAGCCGACCGAGTTCCTGGAGCGCGCCGCCGTCGGGACTCAGGACTTGTGTGCGAAGGTGATGTGGCAGGCCGCCGCCAGCACCCGGAAGGCAGCGGAGAAGGGGGCTTTCGGCGTCGTGGTCTCCGACATGACGGCCACCACCACCGTGTTGGCGATGCTGTCCTGCCTGGCCGCGCTGGAGGGTGTCGAGGCCCGCTGAGCGCCACCAGGCGGTATTCCGCAGGCGGTGACGGGTGCCCCGTCCGATCCGGCCGCATCGGACCACGGGGCGGTGTGCCCCCGGCGCGGACCGGGCCCGGCCGAGACGACGCCGGTACGCGCCGGGGGATGCCGACCGGAGCGGGGTCGCTGGGGGACGGCGAAGTCCCCCAGCGACCCCTCGCCGGATCACCCCAGGTCTCTTCCCCGACCAACCCGCCCGAAGATCCCCCTGCGCGATCAACGGACGGGACCGGTTGCCCCTGTTGGACCCAACAGGTCTACGGCCTCGGGGAACATCGGTACAGGGCCTACAGCGGTTGGCGCGGAGATTGATCATGGGCCGGGCTCACGGTGCCGCGTGAAGGTGTTTCCAGTTCAGAGAAACGCCTGTCGCAACGGGTCGGCGTACTGCCGCGAGAAGCGCGACGGCGGTTCACCCTGACGGCGTTGTCCCGGGTGACGGTGCCGGTCGTTGGATGGGATATGAGCAAGAGAGACAAGAAGCCTCGTAACCGGCGAATCGGACCGCAGAACCCGGCGAGCCGCCGGACAACGGCCGCCCCGGGGTCCGGTGCCGGTCCCGGGGCGGCCGGGACCTGTACCGACGGGTGCGGCTGTTCAGCACCGACCCCGGGGTACGCCCGGTGCAGGGGCTATCAGCTCGATCACCGGGACGGGTCCATTTCGTGCACCCGGGGGCTGGAGTGCCCAGGGGTCGCGCTCCCGCACCGAGGGTGGCGCGACTGCACCGGCGGTGACGGGTGCCCAGCCTGCTCGGGCCGCATCACCTGGGTTTGCGGAAGTCGATGAGCGGGGCTGAGACGGTGAACCGCCGGGCGTCGGCCGCCGTACCGCGGGGCCACCCGAAGGGCGGTGATCACGGGGGCCTCGGTCACGCGGTCTGGCGAGGCCAGCCTCGGAACCCATTCGTCGGCGCCACGGCGAAGGCGCGGCCGGAGGGCCGCGCGGCGCGGATTAGGGGCGTTAGGTCCAACGGGTCTGATCCTGCCTCGCCAGGTCATCCGGTGCCGACGGGCACGCTCCGCAGCAGTGCGCCGGTCATCGCGACAAGGGTCTCGGCCTCGGCCCGGTCGTAGGTGAAGTCCTTGGTGACCGCGTCATTGTGCAGGGCGCCGCACGTCTGGCCGTACAGGGAGTCCTGGATACGCCACCAGCGTTCGGTCTGGTTGCACTGGCTGGAGAGCTTCTTCGGCCCGGGGTTGTCCCAGGCCGCGTTCTCCCGGATCCACTCCAGGGCCCGTCTGACCTCCAGGATCGCCGCCCGGGTCTCCCCCGCGGTCAGCAGCCGCTGGGCTTCCCGCAGGGTACGGCCGACTTCGGCCCGTTCGGGATCACCGAGCGGGTACGGCACGGCCAGCTCGAAAGCCGCGGACGGTCCCAGCTGGGCGATCTGCTCCTCCCACCGGCTCTTGGCGATGGTGATGTGCACCGTGTCCTGGGCGCAGCCCGGGTACCCGGGGGCCTGTGGCAGGGTCGCGTTGAGGTCGATCTCGAAGCGCGCGTCGCCGCTGCGGCCCTCCTCGATCGCGTGGACCTGGAGCGAGGTGAGCGGGAACGACAGGGTCGTCCGGTGAACGGTGACGGTGGGGGTGTAGGCGAGGTTCGCCGTGGTGCGGGCGAGCCGGGAGCGGTGCGCCGGTACCGTGCCGTAGCCGAACAGGTCCGCCTCCAGGGCGAGGATCTTCCCCGCCTCGGCGAACGGCGACACCCCGACCGCGAGCTGGACGCTCAGCTCGTGCCCTCCCAACGCGCGCCGCAGCGATGTCTGGTCGGCGCCGACCGTGACGGTGAACCGGATGTCGTCGAAGCGGAGTTCCCGCACAGCTCCCCCAAGGGCTTGTCGGCCGATCACACGATTGTGCCGGTCGCGCCGCCGGTTTCCTCCCGGACCGCCGCAGGAAGGTCTCGTCCGTAAGGCGCTGACGGGACGGGTTGCCCCTGTTGGGCCCAACAGGTCCAGGCGCCGTTGGCCGAAGGGTTTGAGGGTTCTGGTTCGGTTCCGGAGCCCGTTTGCCGCCGGGGGCGGTTGGGGTCGTTGGGTCTAACAGGTCCGATACGGCCTGGGCTGCCGAGGCCGCGCCGGGGCCTGCGAGCGGGCCAGTGCCGTCGACGCCCGGCCCGGGCTAGCTTCCCGCGTGGCGGCTTGAGCCCGCTTCCCGGGCTGGCGAGGCTGGGGCCGTGAGCGAGACAGCGGTGAAGGACTGGCGTGCCGTGCGGCAGGCGCGGGCAGCGCGCGTGCAGGAGTCGATCGCCCGGGCCGTGGCGTGCCCGCTGTGCCCGGAGATCACTCCGGAGGAAGGGCTGGAGATCCTCGCCCGGGCCATGGGCCCCCAGGGCGGCGGCCGCCGGTGGTGGAAGGACACGAAGACCATCCGGGAGCGCGCCCTGCGGCTCACCGGCGACCCCGTGTGGCGTGAGCGGGCCCTGTCGTGGACCGACGCCTACTGGGACGAGCACGGGCACGGGCCGACCTGGAAACGGTTCTGGAACGCGCCCGGCCTGTGGCCGCCGGACACCACCGGGTCCCTGCTGAACACCGTGCTGCGCCAGCTCGCCGAGGACGGCGGATTCGACGGGACGAAGACGCCCTTCGGGCTCCGCCGTCGTACCGGCACCGGCGGACCGCAGCCGGAACAGGCGCTCGCCCTGGTCCCGTCCCCGGCGGCGAGGTGAAGGCGTGGCGCGGATCCGGCGGTGCAGGACTCCCGTGGCTCCGCCGGCCAGGGGCATGTTGGGGCTGTTAGGCCCAATGGGCCCGGCCAGCTCCGGGGCTGCTGGCCCCGTGGGAACACCGGGCGCGCTGCCGTTCGGAGCTGCCTCGGCAGCGCTGCCGGTCAGACCCGTTGGGTCTAACAGGTCTGACCGGCCTCGGCCGGGAGGTGCACACAGGCCAGGCCCCTCCGTGTATCTGCGGCTGGCCAGCAGCGAGGCGTTCTCCTCGGCCGGATCGCGGCCGACGAGGCGCCCCGGGCCGGGAGCCGGGACGGGGGAGCCTGTCTCGCCGCCCGGTTTGCGGGCCGGACCGAGGGCGAGCCGCAGCCGCTCGCCGAGGTGACGGCGGATCGGGTACCGGGCCGCCGGAGCGGGCCCGGTAGACCTGTTGGGTCCAACGGGTCTACCGGGGGGTGAGGCGGGCCGCCCGGTCCAGGGCCCGCAGGAGTTCGGGCTCCCATCCGGCGCGCGGGGTGTCGTAGGCGAGCAGTCCGGAGCCGCCGAGGACGTCGAGCTGGACCTGGTGCTCGATGCCGAGCCGCCACGCCTCGCGCAGGACGGTGCGGGCCTCGGTGCGGGCGGCGAGGCCGGTGGTCGCGGCGGCGCTGGTGTCGGGCAGGGCGGAGAGCTGTCGGCCCGCTTCCTCCAGGCGGCCCATGAGCGCGGCGGCCGTCTCGGCGTCGGGGTGCGGCGCAGCGAGGCGGACCTTGGAGGCGGCTACGCCGCGGCGCAGTTGCTCCATGCGCTCCGGGAGCGGGCTCCAGCCCAAGGTGCCGCCGAGTTCGGTGTTCACCTTGGCGACCGCCGCGGTGTACGCGCGTCCGGCGCCGCGCGGCCGCAGGGGGGTTCCGGGGGGCCGGTTGCGCGGTCCGGTCTCCGGGTCGGCGGCGCCCGAGTGGTTTCCGCGTACCGAGACCCACAGCGCGTCGGCGCCGCCGGTGACCTCGCTCATCAGCAGGCGGCGGACGAGGAGCCAGCGGATCAGGGCGGCGCGGGTGGTCCGGCGCAGCGGGTAGATCTCCAGGGAGGGGGGATCGCCGGGGCGGGCGTTCTGGGGTCGGCGTTCTATGCGGACTTCTTCCAGGGCGGGGGAGAGGTTCTCCAGGCGGAGTACGCACAGCTCGCCGACCCGGGAGCCGGTGTCGAGGGTGACGGAGGCCATCGCCAGCATCCGCACCCACCGGGGGAAGCCGCTGGCGAGGAGGCCGCCCTCTGCGGTCCAGCGGGTGCTCCGGCCGATGTAGTCGGCGGCGGTTTGGAGGCTGGTGCGCATCCGCTCGCGGCGGGCGGCGTCGACCGGCTCCTTGCGGGGCTGCTCCTCCTGGTGGCGCAGGTGGACGACCGTGAGGCCGAGTTCGCGCTGGAGCAGCGCCATCACTCCGGAGCGGGTGTTCGCCGTGGCCTCGGCGGTGGGCCGGATCGCGCCCCGGTCGCGCAGTTCGCCCGCCAGGGCCAGGCGCTCGTACGTCTTGAGCGAGGCCCGGTCGAATACGTCGGTCAGATCCGCGTCGGTGCCGAGGGGGTGGTCGGCGTGCCGGAGGGCTCGGACCAGTTCCCGGGCGTGAGCGCGGATCTGCCGCTCGCGGGCCTCGGACGGGGCCTCGCGGCAGGCGGAGGCGACCGCCGCCTTCAGTTCGGGCATCTCGTCGAGGGGGTCCGGCTTGTTCTTCACGGTTGGCACGGTAGTCATGTCCGGCCGGGCGGGGGGACCGGATGCGGGATTAGGCCCATTGGGGGCAATGCCCCTAACCGGCTCCGGCCGGGAAAGATGCAGGGCCTCGCCGGGGTGTCCGGCGAGGCCCTGGGTCCGCGGGGTCAGCCGACCGGCGGTCCGGTCTTGAGCTTGGCGTTCGGCCGGGGAGGGAACCGGTCGCCGTCGTTGTACTCCGCCTCCGCTTCGGTGACGGCGGCCTCGATGGCGGCCTCGACGAACGCCGACAGGGAGACCGGCGGGACCTCGACCCGCGGGCTGCGCTGGAGGGCGACGACCGTGTCGCGCAGCCGATCCAGCAGCGCGTTGTTCACGTAGGCGGGTACCTTCGACTTCCCGCCGGGCACCTGCTGCCCGCCGATGAGCTTGCCGAGGATGCTGCTGCCGCCGGTGGTCTGGCGACCGGCCCCGGATCCCGGACCACTGGCGTTGTTGCCGCCGCCGAAGGGCTTGCTCATGCCGCTGCTCCCTTCACGGGCAGGAGGAGGCGGGCGAGCTGGTCGTAGTCGGCGGTGGTGGTGGCCTTGGGGTGCAGGGCGCGGACCGGCAGGCCGAAGTCTGCGGCCGCGGCGACCTGGACGTTGCGGCGGGCCGGGGCGATGATCGCTTCGGGGAAGTCGCGGCGCAGGGCGGCCCCGACGAGTCCGGCGTAGTTGCTCTTGTCCCACGACGTCATCACCGCGGCCGCGACCACCAGGCCGGGGTTCTCGTCCTCCTGGACCCGGCGGATCGTCTTGTGGAGGTCCTTGAGCGCCTTGCGGTCCAGCGCGCCGACCTTGAGGGGGACGATGACCCGGTCGGCGGCGATGAGGCCGTTGATCGACAGTTTCCCCAGGGCGGGCGGCGCGTCGATGATCGTGATGTCGATGGGCGCCTTGGACTTGCGGATCGCGGTGCGCAGGCTGCCGTCCCGCGCGGCCCGCGGGTCGTACTCGGCGGTGGCCAGCTCGTCGCCGCTGGGCACGATGTAGAGGCCCTGGATGGCCGTCTCGTACGTCGCCTCGTCCAGCGGCTGCCGGTCGAAAAGGACGTCGGTCAGGGTGTGGCGCTCGTGGACGGCGATGCCGTCGAGACGGGGCAGCAGCCACTCGCCGGACAGGGAGGCTTCCTGCGGGTCGGCGTCGATCAGGCGGACCGTGTAGCCCATGGCCACCCACGCGGCGGCCAGTTCCAGGGACGTCGTCGTCTTGCCCGCGCCGCCCTTCTGGTTCACGCAGACGTACGTCAGGTGCCCGCCGGTGAAGGTCGGGGGCACGGTCAGCGCGGGCGGGACGAACAGCTGGGCGCGCAGGTCGCGGCTGTAGTCGAGCTTGGCGAGAGCGGCGTCGACAACCTCTTTCTCTCGGCCCAGTGCGTCGATCAGGTCGTCGAGGCGCCATTCGCTGACCACGTCCAGGCGGTCGGCGGTCTCGGGCAGGGGGCCCAGGACAGTCATGGACATACGGTGCTCCTCATCGGCCGGTTCCCGGCATTCCCGTCGTACGGTTCACGCCCCGACCGTATCGCCCGTCCGGGCCGCTGCCAGCTCCGCCCCGAACCCGCCGTTCCGGGAAAACCGCAGAACAGTCGCCGTTCGACCCGTTGGACCCAATGGTTCTAGACCTGTTGGGCCGAATACCGGCGCGTCGTCCCTGGTGAGACACCCCCGCAGCTCACCGGCGGGGCCGGGCGACCGGAGCCCTGCCGACCGGTTCACGAGGGCCGGGGCGCGGCCTCGCCCCGGCCGCCGGCCGGAGGGCTCCACCGGGGGGGCCGGACGGGCAGCACTTAGACCCGTTGGACCCAACAGGTCCGACCGCGCCGCCGCCGTCGCCCCGCCCGCCCGGCGGTGGCAGGACCCGCGCCTGGCCCGAACCGCTACCGGCAGTGGCGGAGTACCGGCCAAATCGCGGCTCAAATCGTAAACCGATTGACAGTAACTTCCGCCATTCGTCAACCTGTTGACACGCAAGTGGAGGCAGGAGAAATGCATGAGCGATGAGATCCCCGAGGTCCCCGAAGTCGTCGTGGGGAGGTACGCGGCCCCCCGGGTCACAATCGAGCCCGTCACCGCCGTGGTCTCCGCCGAACCGGTCACGGGCGCACGGCGCCCGGGGGCGTACCAGCGCGTTCTGCTGAACACGGCGACGGGCGGGCTGGCGTTCCACGAGAGCACCGAGCATCTGGAGCCGTGGAACCCCGCGTGGAAGGCCGTGACCGACGTCCCCCGTGAGACGTGGGAGCGCTGGCACCCGGGGAAGCCGTTCCTGCCGGGGGCCGGGGTCCACATGTGGTTCGCCCCGGTCCCCGGGCTGTTGAGCTGGACCGTCGACTGCGGGGGGGCTACCGGGCGTCCGTACCTCAACGTCCGAACCGCCAACGAGCTGCTGGAGCTGGTCGCGCCGTACGCCCAGGACCTGCTCGACGGCCTCTTCGAGGCGGGGGGCGAGCTGGACTGGTCGGCCGCTTCGGCCCGCGCGGGCCGCCAGCTGTGCCGACTGACCTCCCGGTACCGCCAGGCCGCCCAGCCGGAGGTCGACTCCGACCTGGTCGACTACACGGAGGTCGTCGGGCTGTTCCCCCAGGCGTACCGGCCGCAGATCCTCGGAGCCCAGCTCGACGCCCTCGCCGACGAGTGCGAGGGCCTGACCAGGTACCTGGGCGGGCCCTCGCACCCGGAGATCACCGCGAGGTACGGCAGGCCGTACAGCGACGGCAGCGGGATCGCCGTCGAAGTCCTGGGCGTCCGGTCCTGGTACCGCACCGTGCTGCTCGCCGGGGACCCCCGGCCCCTGCACGACTTCCGCGACTGGGAGGCCGAGCACCGGCCGCTGCCCGGGGGCATCACCTCCCAGAGCACCGACGCGGAACTGGACGCGTGGGCCGCACAAGAGGACGACCGGGCCGCCCGCAAGGGGCTGCGGCTGATCGGCGCCCAGCGGGCCGCGTACGGACACCGGACCCACCTGCGCGAGCAGGAGTGGGACCGGCTGGCCGTGGTCGGCTCCGAGGTCGCCCGGCTCGAAGCCGAGCTGTCCGTGCTGCGATCGGAGCGGCTGGGGCTCGTGAGGAACGCCATCGAACGGGGCCGCAGCGACTCCGACATCGGCGTCCGCGCCCGGATGTCACGGCAGGCCGTGCACAAGATCCGCACCAGCAAGACCGGCGAAGACGACGACGCGTCGTCCTGACCCTCGACCAGGCGGCCGGAGTCATCGGAACCGGCTCCGGCCGCGCGCACCACGAACGACACCAACGACGAACGGAGAACCGTGCTTCCCATCGAACGTCTGGCCCTCTTCGGCACGATCCTGAGTGCCTTCGGGGAGATCCATCCCTTCTGCGACCAGTGGGCCCAGGGGTCCACCACGGCAAGGTGCAAGCGCCTCTATGGCTCCCACCAGGTCTACCGCGACGGGGTCCGGGTGGGGGAGGAGAGCGACGACCGGACCGGGGCGCCGACGACGACCGCCAGCGCCCGCGGCCGCCGTGCCGCCGCCGTTCACGTCGCCACGTACACCGCGATCCAGACCGGCGCCGCGATCGCCCTGACCCGCGCCTTCGGGTACCGCGTCCCTGCCAGCGCCCTGACGGCCGGGGCGGTCATCAACGGCGCGACCCACATGGTGATCGACCGGGGCGCCGCGTTCCTGTGGCTGGCCGACAAGGCCAGCAAGCGCGGGTACGTCGACCACTGCCACGCCGTCCGGCTGGACGAGAACGGCACCCCGGTCGCCGAGGAGAACGGCCCCGGCACCGCATGGATCGAGCTGGACGCCGCCCTGCACCGGATCGTCGGCGTGGCCGCCGCCGCCGTCACTACCTGGCTCGCCACCCGCCAGCGCCAGAACTGACCCCCGCCAGGCTCTGACCACGATGCCCGCTGACAACGAGGGCAAAGGCGAATCCGCCCACGCCACAAGCCGCTGGCGAGACGGCGACACGGTCGCCGAGATCCTCACCGCCCGCGGCATCACCACCGAGGCCGGGCACCACCGCCTCGGCAGCAGTACGAAATGACCGTGCCCGGGACTGCTGTCGACAGCCCCGGACACTCCCACCAGCACAGCACACCACGCGGGCCCCGCACCACGCCGGGGCCCGCCCGCTTCCCGGAGGTCCACCCCGTGCCCGCCACACTCACACCCCGCAAGACGCCCTGCGTCTTCTGCGCCATCGCCGCCGGAACCTCACCGGCCGCCGTCGTCCGTGAATGGGACGACGCTCTCGCCATCCGGCCCCGCAGCGGCGGCGTCAACGACGGGCACACGCTCGTCATCCCGCGCATCCACGTCGCGAACGCCGTCGAGAACCCGGACGTCACCGCCTACACCGTGCGCCGCGCCGCGCAGTACGCGGCCGAGATCGGCGCCGACCTGAACCTCATCACCAGCGTCGGACCGGACGCCACGCAGACGGTTTCCCACCTCCACTGGCACGTCATCCCCCGGGCCAAGGACGACGGCCTCCCGCTCCCCTGGACCCCGCAGCACGCCGCCCGCGCCGCCGCGCAGAACGGAGAGACCCGATGAGCACCGTCGAACTGGTCATGGCCCGCGAGCCGGTCCCCGCCGGTCCGAGCGTGTTCCTCGCCGGGCCCACCCCCGACAAGCGCACCCCCGTCCCGTCCTGGCGGCCCGCCGCCCTGGCGGCGCTGACCGCACAGTGGACCGGCCCCGGCACGCTGACCGTTCTGACCCCCGAGTCCCGCAACGGCGCCCGGGCCGACCGGTACGAGGACCAGGTCGACTGGGAGACGAACGCCCGCGCCGCGGCGAGTGCGATCATGTTCTGGATCCCCCGCGACGTGGCGACGATGCCCGGGTTCACCACGAACGTCGAATGGGGCCTTGACGCCCCGTCGGGCCGCGCGGTCCTCGGCTGCCCGCCGGACTGCGCGAACCCGGAGCGCAACCGGTACCTGATCTACGTCGCGCGCCGGTTCAACGCCCCCGTGTGCGAGACCCTGGACGGTACGGCGGCCGCGGCCCTGACCCTCGTCGAACAGCACGGCGCCCGGGAACCGGGCACGGGCATCCGGATGCTGGACGCTCTGGAATGAACGAGGCCGGGTCCGGCGGCAACCGGGCCCAGGCCCTCGTAGTCAGCGAGCCCGGTCGCCTGGCATGAGACCGGGCTCGCCACGGTTTCGGACACGCCGGTCCTTGTCAGCTCTGTGCTGCGGCGTCGGCGGCGAGGGCCGTTCCGGGGGGCGGGCCACTGACCGGGTCCCCGGGGGCGGGCGGACGCGGGGTGAACTCCGTTCCGCGGCCCTTGCTCATCTCAATCAGCACTTCCCGGGCGGCCTGGGCGTCGCCGAGTGCGCGGTGACGGCCGCCGAGCCGGATCCAGGGGCCGGAGCCGAGCCAGGAGGCGTACGCCTTCATGAGGCAGTACCAGGATGCCCCGCCCAGGTGGTCCGGCTTCTTCCCGACCCGTTCCGTGTCGCCCACTACTACCGACTGGTCGAACTCGGTGTTGTACGCGCACACGGTCCGGTCCCGGGTGACCTTCTTCAGCCGGGGGAGGATCTTGTCGAACGTCCTGGCGTCGGCGACCATCTCGTCCGTGATGCCGTGTACCCAGCGGGCTCCGTCGGTGATCGGCGCCTCGGGGTTGACCAGGGTCTCCATGAGCTTCTTGCCGGTGGCGGCATCGACGACCGCGATCTCGACCGTGCGGCCGCCCAGGTCCGTCGTCTCCGTATCGAGGACCACCGCCGCGCCGGGCTCCAGCAGTTGCCGGGCCTCGCGGGTGATGGGGCCCCAATCGGTGCCGCCCAGGTCGACCTCCTCCCAGAAGGCGCTGGCCGCCGGGTCGGCGGCCAGCGCGGCAGCGACCGCGCTCCGGATGGGCTCGTGGTCGTCACGGCGCTCCCACTCGACCTCCCACCGGCCGGTGTAGGGGCTGTGCCGGGCCCAGACGGTCACCTGGTGCCGGTCGGCCAGGGCCTGCGCGAAGGCGCGGACGGCGGCCGCGCGGGTGGGGGCGAGCGCGGCGTACTCCCGCAGCGGGGACACCTTCCCCTTCGGCAGCCCGCGGACGGCTTCCCAGTCCACACCGGGCAGATCCCGGACCGCGCGGACATCGGCGAGCCGGTAGAGCGGCACCGTGACGGTCCGCCGGCCGCTGGTGCCCACCGGCAGCTCGTACGTCGTCGCGGGGGTGATCCACCCGGCGGCCTCCACGTACTTCCAGTCGGCCGGGTGGCGGATCTCCAGCACATCGGCGGCCGCGGACTGGGCGGTGAGGTACTGCTCGCCGTCCGCCTCGGCGGCAAGACGGTCGACGTCGGCGGTGAGGTACCGGCCCAGCCGTCCCTTGACGATGCGGCCCTCCTCGCCCATCCGGGCGATGTCCCGCCAGTGCCAGCCGATCCGGGCCGCGGCCTCGTCGCGGGTGACGCTCGCCTCAACCCAGGCGACCCGCTCCCGGGCGACCCCGGTCACCAGCTCCTTGTCCAGGGCCAGTGCGGCCGCCGTGCTGTAGAGGGTCCAGCGCTTCCAGGTGGAGTGCGGCTCCAGGTGCCCCTGCTCGATCAGGGTGTCCACGTCGTCGGCCGTGACCGGCGCTTCGGTGTGTCCGGCCAGGAGCGCGGCAATCCGGTGGACCCCCAGGGCCTCCGGTACGTGCCGCTCCTGCTGCGGGACCGGCGCGGTGGTGCCAGCGGTCCCGGTACGGGCGGTCGTGGTGGTCGTGTCCGTCATCAGAGGCTCCTTCTCGTCGGTGTTCCGGTTCGTCGGCGGTATCGGCTTCGCACCCTCTTCCGTCTCCGCCAAGGGGTAAATGGGCATCTGACGGTCACTTCTCCGGGGGTCACCCGGGGCCGGGGCCGGTGGTCGCCGGGGGCCTTCGCCGGCCCCCGGACCCCCGCTCCCCCCGGCACCGCCCGGCGCGGGCCGCGCTCCCGTGGTGCGGGTGCGTGCGCGCCGGACGGCACCGGGGCCGTGCGCCCTCTGGCCCTGAGCCGGGCGGGTTTCAGATATCCGAACGGGAATGAGGCGGTCAGTCCGCGTCGGGATCGGTGCATCCGGTGTCGAGCTGGAGGTACGCGCGCGTACCGCCGTCGTACCCCCGGGCGGTCGTGGTGCGGAACTCGGTGTCCAGGACTTCGAGGACGGCTTTGACCGTGGCCTCGTCGCCGCAGATCCGTACGTCGGCGATCCCGGGCAGATAGGTGCGGGGGGTCCGCTCGCGGCGGGGACGGGCGGCCATCAGACGAAACTCACTGGTGCGACGACCGCGAGGAGTTTGCCCGCGTCACCGGCGGCCGCGAGCGCCCCGGGGTCCTCGGGCTTGTCCACGGGCCCGGCGACCAGGACGTGCTGGACGCAGTCGAGGAGGTTCCACCAGTGCTCGGGCAGACTGACGGTCTCGGCGGCCAGACTGACGGTCTCGGCGGCCCGCCACAGCTCGATGCCGTCCTCGCCGTCCGGGCCGGTGTGGACCAGGCCGCGCAGGGACCGGTCGGCGATCCGGGCGCGCACCCGCCAGCGCGGGTCCACGTCCGGCATCCCGTGCAGGCCCCAGTGCTCCCAGTCCGTCCGGGCCTCCAGGTCGTCGATCCCGGCGCCCTCGGTCTCCGGGTACAGCACGAGCATCGGCATCGGGCGCCCGTCCGGCGTGTCCGTCTTCATGAGCATGACGCCGTAGTCCGGGACCAGGTGGTAGGGGTCGATGCCCTCGGGGAGGTCGATGTCGTCCAGAGTGAAGACCTCGATCCCGGCGGCCCGCAGTCCGTCCAGCGGATCGGCGGGCCGCTGCCGGGGCGGCGCCTCCGGGGACATCACCGTCTTGATCGCGTCGGCGATCTCGTCGGCACCGGCCCCGCCCGCGGCCCAGTGGTCGAGCGTGTCCTCCAGGAGGTCGGAGGCGTCGTCGTCGCTCATCGCCTCCACGGCGGCCAGGGCGGCGGCGGCCGCCTCGGTGCCGGTCTTCCCGGCCCGGGCGAGCGGCGCCCACGCCCGGGTGGCCGGGGACGCAAGGAGTCCGGGGGTGGGTCCGGGGGCGGGCAGCGTGCCGTACGCCGCGCCCGCGAGCACCGCGAGGGTCGGCCGCTGCTCGGTCCGGAGCTTGCGGGCCAGCGACCGCTGGCAGGGCTGGCACCCGGCGCGGCAGGCCGCGACCAGCCGGGCCGCCAGGCCGAGGTCGAGGGTGCGCCCGGCCCCGTGGGGCAGGCGGGTGAGGATGTCCATGTCCGGCAGGGGGTTGTGCTCGTGCGCGGCACCGGCGGCG
The DNA here is from genome assembly GCF_040641415.1 of Streptomyces sp. NPDC020875. Lineage (NCBI taxonomy): Bacteria > Bacillati > Actinomycetota > Actinomycetes > Kitasatosporales > Streptomycetaceae > Streptomyces > Streptomyces sp. NPDC020875. Next base: position 27,193 of record NZ_JBFADP010000057.1, read on the forward strand.
GCGCTCGCGTGTCCGGTCCCGGTTCGCTGGGCGCGCTGCTTGGCGCGCTGCTTCTTTCCGTGTCCCTTGACCACAGCAGATCTCCTCGGAGCGTGCGGCGGTTACCCATGACCCGGTGCACGCGGAGACGGTGATCGCTCAGCGGGCATACGGATGGTGTCGGTCGTGACCAACGGGTGGTGCTCTCCGCACTGATGCGCTGGGACCGTCGTGGTCCTGGCACCTTCGCCTCAGATGTGCGTCAGTCATGGGCTGAGGCTGGCTTGGGCCCGTGCGCGGGCCGTGCTTTTACCACGGTAGCGGGTCCGGCAATACCGCGTACGGGAACACGCCAATGACGCCCCGGTCCTCGATACCTCCTTGGCGGCGTACGGGGCCTCTCCCGTACGCCCGGTGTGGCAAGGAGTCCAAATGTGAGGCTGGTGTGGCGACTGAGGCCGACGACGTGTCAGGTTCCCGGGCCCGGCGTTGTACCCGGCATATCTCAAGCGAGGTTTGCGGCCTCGGTGGGTAGGGTCCAGTGGGGATGACGTGGCATGTGTTTGCTGACGTGCCGCGAGATGACGGCACGGGGAGAAACGCATGGGGGACCGGTTCACGACGCCAGAAGACGTAGCGGCCCACTGGCGGATCGGGGGAGGCGATCAGTTCCGGATCACGGAGACGAAGGACGAGTCGGCCAGCCGCATGGCGGCCCCCTGGCAACGGGAGCGGCGCGCGAGCGAGATGGCGCTCATCAGCGACGCCCTGGTCGTTGCGCGGATGCACTACTCCGATACGGGCCGGTACCGGTGGGGCATTTTTCATACGGGCACCGCACTGCCCGTGCTGATGATGGAGGCCGGGCAGGACGGCGAAGCGGCCCGCGCGCTGGCCGAAGCGCTCGACCAGTGGCGGGACGCCGCCGGGGAGGCGTTCGACTGGAGCAGTGAGGGGCTGGTCGACCGGGTCCGGTCGCCGTACGGGCAGGGGATGCTCGATCAGGTCCGCGGCAGGGATCCGGAGGCCCGCTGGGCGGGTTCGGCCTCGGCGGACGCGGACGTCTGGGAGACCGACGACGGGCAGGCGTACGTCTACGACGACACCATGGACAAGGTGTCGGTCTACGACCCGGACGGGCTGCTGATCGCGCGGGCGGAGCGCCAGTTCGACCGGAACACCCGGAAGTCCGCGTTCATCGGCGAGATGCGCGACGGGCGGCGTCTCTCCGGAGAGTGGGCGCGGCACTTCGTCGAGAACGCCGTGTGGCAGCACCGCATCGCCCAGCTGGAGCCCGCTGCCCGGGACGACGTGTGGATCTACTACCTCGATCACCGGCCGATCGTCCACGGCGTCGACAAGTACGCCGCCGACCATCCCGAGATGAAGGCGCTGCTGCGGTCCGCCGGGTTCACCTGGAGCGGCTTCGCGAAGGCGTACGTCACCACGGGCACCACCCGGTCCGTGGCCCGGGCACAGGGTGTCGACCGGCTTGCCCGGGCCCTGTACGAGAAGGGCCGGATGGTGGAGATCCGGGCGGACGAGAACCGGTTGCGCGGTGTCCACGCGCCCGCCGTCCCGCCGCCGGCGGCCGCCCGTACCGCCGTCCCAGCCGTGACGGCACCGGCGGAGGCTCCGCCAGCGGCTGCCGGAGCGGACGCACCGGCCGCGCCGGTGCCGGAGCCCGGGCCGGTGCTCGCCCCGCAGGACCTGACGGCCGACCAGATCTCCGCCGAACTGGAGCGGCTGAACGAGGAACGCCGCCGCGCTCCGTACGGCAGTGCGCGGCGCCAGCGGCTGGATGAGCAGATTGCGCCCCTGAAGCAGGAGCACGACCGGCGCCAGGTCGAGGAGGTGGGGAGCCGGGCAGACCCCGCGGGCATGGAGGACGGGGAGATCGCCGCCGAGCGGGAGGCCCTGGCGGCCGCGCTGGGCCACCCCGCGTACGGCTACGTGGACAAGACGCCGCTGGCGGAGGCCCGCCGGGAGCGGGACGAGCTGCTGCGGGTGGAGCAGGCCCGGCGTACGGCCGCGGAGCTGGAGGCCCGGACGCCGGTCGCCCAGATGACGGACGAGGACCTCCAGGCGGAGGGCGCTCAGCTGGTCAAGATCCGGCACCAGCGGCCGCCGGAAGCGGCGGACGCCTTCGGCGCGCGGGTCACGGTGGTCGGCCGGGAGATCGCGGAGCGGCGGCTTCGGGCCTGGGGGGAGCAGCCTCCGGTCGCCGGGCTCGACGACGACGAGCTGACCGGGGCGCTGGAGACGCTGCGCGGGCAGCGGCTGTCCGACACCGAGTTCGCGGGCTCGGACCCGGCCAAGGAACTGGTGGAGGAGGCGTTCAAGGCCCGTCGGCATGTGCTGGGGACGGAGGTCAAGGAGCGCGACGAGAAGGCGTTCCGGGCGCTGCTGGAGACGGACGGCCGGATTCGCCTGAAGACCTGGTCTCACAACGACCGCGCCACCAGGGTGAAGATCGACAATCGCTGGTACGGCGAGATCACCGACTTGTACTCGGAGTACCGGGTGCAGTTGTGGCGCGGTCGGGGCCACGACTCGCGGGAGGTGACGTGGCGCACCGGGGCGCTGCGCTGGCTGATCGGGGAGTACGAGAAGGACCCGGAGACGTACGACACGCGGACCTGGGGCGCGTACGTCGATGTCGAGCTGCCGCCGTCGTTCGTCGACCAGCTCACTACCCGCTTCAGCTCCCTGACGCTGTCGGAGGAGGCGGAGAAGTACCTGATCACGATGCTCGCCGACTCCTCGCGGACGCAGTCGCAGGACGAGCACGGCAAGAAGATCATGGTGCACGCCCTCGACGTGCCGCGGCAGGCGCTGCCCGTTCTGGAGCAGATGGGGCGGCGGCTGGTCGGCCTCCTCGACGACGAGCTGGACTGTGACGACCGCAAGACCAGGGAGCGGGCCAAGCGGGCCCGCCCGCACGTGCTGCGCGCGCTGGACGACCTCGCGGAGGTGATGGGGGCCCAGGGCCTGGAGCCGCTGAGGGCGGATAATGAGAATGCAGGAGCGGCACCGGAAGCAGAGGGTGAGGGTGAGGGTGAGCGAGTACGCGAAGACGGCCCGGCGGCACTGGGAGACGTTCCGGCCCAGGGAGCTGGCCGGGATGGAGGACCCGGAGCAGTTCTTCCGGGATCTGGCGGCGGACGTGGAGCAGCGGATCGCGGAGCTGGTGGAGGAGAAGATGCCCGAGGCGATGGGGGAGACCGATCACCAGCGGCGGGCGGGCAAGCTGAACATGGCGCAGCAGGTGGCGCGGGAGCAGGCGCTGAGGGAGATCGTGTTTCTGGAGCCGGAGGAGGAGCGCCGGGACGCGGAGCTGCCCCGCCGGTAGTTTTCCGGCCCGTCTCCCAGGACGACCTGGCTCCGGCTGGGGAGCGGGCCAAGGCCGCCGCCAACCTCGAAGCCGTCCGCGTCCTCAAGCTCGTACGGGAGGAGCAGCGGGCGGCGACCGCCGCCGAACAGCAGGTGATGGCCCGCTGGTCCGGTTGGGGGGCGGTCCCGGAGGTCCTGGCGGACCGTCCTGTCGAGGACGATCCCGTCTTCGGGCCGGGCGGAGAGCGGGAGAACGGCTACGCGGCCGCCGCAGCTCGCTGGGAGTCGTTCGCGGATGTCCGCGACCCGCTGCGCGTCCTCCTCGACGACGGCGAGTGGCGGGCGGCGGCCGCGTCCACCCTGAGTGCCCACTACACCCCGCCGGAGATCACCTCCGCGATGTGGCAGGCGCTGGCCGATCTCGGGTTCGACGGCGGCGAGGTACTGGAGCCCGGCTCCGGCGCGGGCGTCACCTTCGGCACGGCGCCGGAGTCGGCCCGGCTGACCGGTATCGAGATCGACCCCACCAGCGCCGCGATCTCCCGGCTGCTGGCGCCCGGGGTGACGGTCCTGAACGAGTCGTTCGCCGACACCGTGGCGCCCGACGGCGCGTTCGACGCCGTGGTGGGCAACGTGCCCTTCGCCCGGGTGACGCTCTACGACCCGAAGCACAACCGCGGCCGCCACCGTATTCACAACCACTTCGTCCTCAAGTCCTTGGCCCTGACCCGGCCCGGCGGCGTGGTCGCTCTGATCGCGTCCGGGTACGTCATGGACACCGAGGGCGACAAGGCCCGGGCGGAACTCTTCGAGATGGCCGACCTGCTCGGTGCCGTGCGCCTGCCCCGGAATGTGTTCGCCCGGTCGGCCGGTACGAATGTGTTCGCGGACATCCTCATCCTGCGCCGCCGGATGGACGGCGAGGAGCCGCTGGACCGGACGTGGCTGAACGTCCAGCGACGGCAGCTCGGCGACCATGTACTGCCGGTGAACGACTACTTCGTCGAGCACCCGGAGCGGGTGCTGGGGACGCTGACCAGCCGTATGGGCAGGGTGCGTCCGGAGGTCGCCGTCTTCGGCGACCCGGACGTCTCCGTATCCCTGCGGGTCGCTCTGCGGCAGATCGCCGACAGTGCGGTCCTCGCGCGGCGCTCGTATGCCCCGCACCCCGAGGGGCCGCACCGGCCGCCGCTGCGGCTGAAGCCCGCGGCCGACATCCAGGACTTCACCGGGCGGCTGTCCGCCGATGTGGACGGCAAGCTGTGGCAGGCCGTGGGCGAAGGGGACCAGGTCGCCGTCGAGCTGCCTGCCAAGCAGCACGCCCAGCTCGCCTCGCTGATCGAACTCAAGGACCTGGTGCGCGGGCTGAACGAGCTGGACCGCTCCGGCTCCGACCGGGCCCTGGCGGATGCGCACCGCCGTCTGACCAAGGAGACATACGAGCGGTACGTCGCCGCCTACGGGCCGCTGTCCCGGCCCCGGCAGCAGCAGAACGTCACGACTCAGACCGGCGACGGCGCGAGTGTCACCGGGCTGACCGCCTGGGGGTACTTCCTCAACGACCCGCAGGCGTACGAGGTCCTGGCGCTGGAGATGTGGGAGGCGGACACCGAGACCGTGCGCGTCTCGGAAATCCTCGACCGGGCCCCGGCCGCCCGCCGCAGCATCCTGGGACGGCACACCGACGACCCGCAGCAGGCGCTGGACGCGGTGGTCGCCGAACGCGGGCACGTCGACCTCCCCCACATCGCGTGGATGCTCCAGGTCGACGAAGACGAGGCCCGCCGGCGGCTGGGCCGGTCGGTGTTCACCGACCCGCTCACCTCGGATCTGCTCTACAGCGCCGACTACCTCTCCGGGGATGTGCGCACCAAGCTGGAAATCGCCCGGCAGGCCGCCCGGCAGGATGCGGCGTTCCAGGTCAACGTCGCCGAGCTGGAGCGCATCCTGCCGCGCGAGATGCTGCCCGGGCAGTTCGCCATCCGCCTCGGTGCCGCCTGGCTGCCCGACGACCTGGTGCAGGAGTTCTTCCGCCAGTTCCTGGGGGATGCGCACCTGACGATCCAGCACTCCGGCAACGGGAACTGGCACATCCTCAAGGGCCGCGGCCTGAGTGAAGAGGACGAGGTCAAGCACACTGCGGGCGGCCTGGACCCGCTCGCCCTGGTCAGCCGGGTCCTCAACGGCGGCTCCATGACGGGGCGGCCCGCGGACGACGAGGAAGCCGCTCACGCGGTGCGGACCCGGGCGGAGGAGTGGCGCGACGCCTTCGAGGCGTGGGTCCTGGACGACTCCGCGCGGGCCGCCCGGGTCGCGGACGTCTACAACCGGCAGATGAACAACCGGGTGGTCCGGGACTTCACCGGCACCCGTCCCTCCCTGGCCGGGCTCGACCCCGACTTCACCCCGTACGACCATCAGCTGGCGGCCGCGGCCCGGATGGCGCACGAGCGCTGCCTGGTGCTGTCCCATGTGGTCGGCGCCGGGAAGACCGGGGCGCTGGCCATCGGCATGATGGCCATGAAGAACACCGGCCAGATCGAAAAGCCGCTGGTGGCGGTGCCGAACTACCTGGTCGAGCAGTGGGAGGGCGAGGTCCGCAAGCTGTTCCCGGCCGCCCGCATCCTCACCCTGACCAGCGACGACCTTGCCGACGGCAAGCGCGACCGGATGCTCCAGTACGTCCGCGCGAACAGCTTCGACATGATCATCATGTCCCACTCGCTGTTCGACTCGATCCCGCTCAGCCCGGAGTTCTACGAGTTCTACAACGACGACGAACTGCGCAAGATGGACGCGCAGATCGTCCACGAGCGGCGCCGCGAGGGAAAGTCGATCTCCCTCAAGCAACTGGAGGAACGGCGCCAGACCCACGCGCAGAAACTGAAGGAGCGCGCGGACTCCATCCGTACCCCCGGGCAGGTCTACATGGACGACCTGGGCCTGGACTTCTTCGCCATCGACGAGGCACACGAGTACAAGAACCTCGCCGTCCAGTCCAAGATCCCGGGCGCCCGGGTCAAGGGCTCGGCGAAGGCGCAGCACCTGCACGCCGTGCTGGAGTGGGCCCGCCGCAACAAGCCGACGGGCCCGATGGGCTGTCTGGCCACCGGCACCCCGCTGTCGAACGCCATCGGCGAACTGCACAGCCTCCTCCTGCTGGCCAACCCTCAGCTGCTGCGGGACCTCGGCATCGAGGAGTTCGACGCCTTCGCCACCATGTACGGGAAGATGGTGGAGCGGCTGGAGATGACCGTCGACGGCAAGGGCTTCAAGTCCGTCGAGCGGTTCGCCGCCTTCCACAGCGTGAACTCGCTACTGCGGCAGCTGTGGCTTCCGGCCGTCGACTACAAGGACGAGGAAGACCTCGGGCTCCCGCTGCCGGGCATCAAGGGCGGCGAGCCGGAACTCATGCTCGTGCCCGCCACTCCCGGCCAGCAAAAGCTCATGGAGGAGCTGGGCGAGCGGTACGAAGCGTGCCACCAGGGCGAGGTCGACAAGAGCGAGGACAACGCGCTCTCCATCAACACCGACGCCCGGGTCATCGCCCTGGACCCCCGGCTGATCGACGCGGACGCCGAGCCCGGCAACAAGCTCCGCCTCCTCGCCGACCGGATCGCCGCGACGTACCACGAGACGAAGGACAACCGCTACACCTACACCACCAAGGACCTGCGCCCCCACCCCGTCCCGGGGGCGCTCCAGATGGTGTTCCTCAACCAGGGCACGCCGGGGGGCAAGAACCGCGGCAACTTCAACGCCTACCAGGAGATGAAAGACCTCCTCGTCGAGCGGGACGTACCCGCCGACAAGATCGACTTCATCCACGACGCGTCCCGCGCCGACCAGCGGCGCAAGCTCGTCGCCCGCGCCAACCACGGCGGCTGCAACGTTCTGATCGGCTCCACCCAGCGCATGGGCAAGGGCCTGAACGCGCAGAACCGGACCATCGCCCTGTACCACGTCGACCCGGATTTCCGGCCCGCCGACATGAAGCAGAAGGACGGCCGTGCCCTGCGGCAGGGCAACCAGAACAAGAACGTCGGGATCGTCTGGGCCGCCACGGAGGGCACCTTCGACTCCCGGATGTACGGCATCCTCGCCACCAAGGCCAAGGGCTTCGACCAGCTCTACAAGGCCCGGCTCGATGCCGGGACCGACGAGATCCAGGAAGTCGACGAAGCGCTCGTCCCGTACGAGGAAGCACAGGCGATCATCTCCGGCAACGAGTACCTCATTGCCCAGGAAGACCTGCGCAAGAAGCTCAAGAAGCTCACCCTCAGCCAGAACAACCGGGCCACCCAGCGGTCCATCATCTTCAAGAAGGTCCAGGCCGTCAGCGCCGAGATCGAGGTACTGGAACGCAACATCACCCGTCGCGGTGCCGTCCTGCCGTCGCTGCTGCCCGTGCTCGGCGACGACTTCCAGATCACCCTCGGCGGCGCCTCCTACACCAAGCACAAGGACGCTGCCGTACCGCTGACCACGGCACTCTCCGGTGTCCTGGAGGCCCTGCCGGAGGACCGTCCGAGCACCCGGGACGTGGTCCTGGGCCAGCTCGGCGGCCGCGACCTGGTCGCCGTGGCCTTCCGCGAGGACAACCAGGAGGTGCCCTTCGTCCGCGTCCACCTGGACGGTCTGCCGGACTCCCTCCAGCGCTTCGACGCGGTCCAGCTGAGCATCCTCAAAGGCGAGGCGCTGCTGCGGCGCCTGACGAAGACCATCACGGAGGCCCCCGGACGGCAGACCGAGGACGAGGGAAACCTCCGGGCGAAGCAGAAAACCCGGGACAACCTGCTGATCCAGTCCGAGGAACTGCGCGGGCAGGTCCCCGGACTGGCTCTGGCCCGCGAACGGCTCAGCCTGGTCGACGCCCTGGTCAAAGCGCAGGTCGCGGTGAACAAGGCGGGCAAGCCCAGCGAGAAGGAATCAGCCGACGAGACCAAGAACCGCAAGGCAGCCGTTGAACGGCGCGACGGCCTCCAGCGGCAGTTGGACCAGCTCGACGCCGACGCCCCGGCGGAGGCATCACCGGAGGCGGGCGGAATCCTGCCCGATGCAGGGCCCCGCCGGGACCCGGCCTGGCTCTCCGCGCAGGAGAGGGAGAGCGAGGCGACGATCCTGCGCGCCCACATCACCGTCCACGGGGACCCGGACGGCACCGTCGCCGCCCGTCTCGCCGCGCTGGAGGAGGCGGGCGGCCCACCCGCGGACACGGCCGGTTCCGGTGAGCCGGTGGACGATGCCGCCTCGCCCGCGGATACTCGGACCACAGCCGCCACCGAGCCCTCCGAACCCTCGTCCGGACGCGAGACCACAGGCGCCAGCGGAACTCTGCAAGGGCTGATCGACGGCTTCGGCGGCCGCGTCGTCTTCGGGCACATCGGCGCCCCGCCGACCACCCCCGGGCCTCCCGACGAACACCCTGAGCAGCCGACGAAGCAGCCCGCGGACCGCCCGGAACCGGCAGCGGAGACGGCGGCCGGGGAGGCAGAACCGGCGCCCGCCGCAGCTCCCGGAGAGGAACTGTGGAACGGAGTCCCGGGGATCATCGCCGGGCCGGGCGTGGTCAAGCCCGGAATGCACGTTCAGTACCTGCCCCCGTACTGGCCGGGGTCCCGCACTCGCCACTCCGGCAGTGGAGTGATCGTCAGCGTGGGGCCCAACAACGTGCGCTGGCGGCCCGCCGGGTGGCACCAGGACGTGCGCACTCCGCTGGACCACATGCGCATCAACCCCACGAAGCATGTCAACCAGGCGGAAGACGTCCGGCGCATGAGCGCGGCTCTGGAGGCCGGACAGCCGCTGCCCCGGCACCCGGAGTGGGTCAGGTGGAGCCTGGCAGAACACCTGGCCTACGCCGGGCAGGCGCCCGAAGCGCAGACCGGCCCTCTGGTGATCATTCCTTGCGGGTCCGCCAAGCTGGACCGTAAGGCCGCCGCTGGCGAGCTGTACGTGGGCCCGTATCACCGGAGCTGCCGGGAAGCGGCGGACGCGCTGACGGCCGACGGGGGCACCGTCCTGATCCTGTCGGCGCTGTACGGTCTCGTCACCCTGGATCAGGAGATCGAGCCGTACGACCTCCGGATGGGACAGCTCGGCTCCGTCACCGTCGAGAAACTGCGCGAGCAGGCCCGCGAGCTGGGGGTCGACGGCGCGCAAGAGGTCGTCATCCTGGCTGGGGAGACGTACACCGCCGCGGCGCTTGAGGTGTGGCCGGACGCGGCCACCCCGCTGGCCGGGCTGGGCGGCTTGGGGTACCAGCGTCAGTACCTGTCCATGCTGGCCAAGCGCGCTCCCGGTGAGCCGATCCCCCAGCCCGCCGGCAACACGGATGAGGCAGCGGACGGCGACGGGTATGGGACGGGCGACTTGTTCGACGAGTTCGGTGTCCCGCAGCCCGGACGTGTCCCGGCCCCGCCGCAGGACGGCCCCGACCCTGAAGAGGAGACGGACGAGACCGGCGTCCCCGGCGGGCAGATGACCGTGGACGAGGTACAGCCCGACACGGCTCCCGCCGACCAGGGGGCCATCACGCGGGACGACGGCAGGGTCCGCCTGACCAGCGCGGACGGACAGCTGACGTTCACTCTGCTCGAAGTCCCGGCGGACGCGGGCCTCGCACCACAGGCGGTGGAGGGGTATCAGCGGCGCCTCGCCGAGTTCACTGCGGTCGTCGAGACGAAGAACGAGCAGACGGCGCAGACGCCGGACGAACAGGCCGAGCGACTGGCCCGGTGGCGGCACACGTACAAGGGGGACAACGGCCTGGAGCCGTTCCGGCCGCTGCCCTCCCTGCGGCTGACTCCGCGTACGGACAGCCCCGGCCTGACCCCGGCGGAGTACGGCCTCGGCTCGTGGGTGACCTGGCGGGACGAGCGGACCGGCCAGGAGGTGACGGGCCAGGTCATGGCCCCCGGAGCGGCCACGAATACCTGGTTCGTCAGCACGGACCGGACCGGCCACACCGGCGAGTACCACGTGCTGTCCCGCTCCGGGAAGAAGTCCACCGGCTACTCGTACTCCCTCAATGACGCCGTGGACCTGCGGCCCGCCGACGGGCCCGGCGCCCAGCGGCCGCTGGAGGACCTTCCGGAGGCGGACTCCATCCCCGCCCGGCCGGTCACGCCGTACGCCGACTGGCTGCCGACCGACGGATTGTCCCCGGTACGCGAGCCGATCCCGGTGACGGTCGGCGACATGGGGCCCCGCTTCGACCCGGTCGAAGTCGCCTTCGACGTCACCGCGGACGGCATCCCGTTCGTGGTCCGGCTGAGCCAGAACGACGAGACCCTGACCTCAACCTTCGTGCCGCGCATCGAGTCCGACGGCGACATCGTCGCCGAGTACGTTTCCCTAGACAGCCGGGCGGCGGCCGTGGCCCTCTGCGTGCGCGTGGCCCGCGAGGCCCGGAAGATGGCCGACCAGCCGCTGAACGCGCGGTACCGCAATCACTCTCTAGACCTGGCAGGCGACGGGATCTGCGGCCAATGCAGCCTCCACCTCAACGACGGCCACGCCAAACCGCTGTACCGGATCAACAGCGGCGACCCCGAATGCGTCGACCACATCAGCCTCCGCCTGAGCGTGCCGAAATCCGAGGTGGTCGAGCTGGCGCGGGCCCGCCGTATCTGGGCGGCCCGCGTGGCCCCCGCGCCGGTGTCACCGGACCCGGCTGCGCCGGTTGGCGCCAAACCGGAGGCGGCGGTTGGCGCAGAGATCCGGGAGCCGCACGAGGTCGACCGCCAGTCGCTCCGGGGCGGCAACCGGATCACGGTCGCCGTGAGCGGCACGAGCATCGAATGGGACGCCGACGCCTGGGGGCTGCCCGTACCGGTGACGGTCACCGTCACCGGCACCGTCTACCCCGGGTACCGCGATTTCCGCCAGAACACGACGCTGCTCGACGCAGTGATCCGCGATCAGACAGGGGCGGAGGTGACCGCCGCCGAGCGGGTCTTCGTCCGGCTGCTGCCCGCACAGGTACAGCTCATCCCGGCCGACCATCGTGACGACCTGCGGCCGGAGCCCCGCACCGTGGGGCAGATCCGGGTGGGTGACCTCGTCGCCGAAGGCGGCTCCCGGGGCGAGGTCGTCACCGAACTGCGCTTCGTCCAGGGCGGGCGAGGCAGCATGATGACGATCTCCACCCGGGACGCGGTCACCGGCGACGCCAACAGCTTCGGGCTGGCTGTCGCCGACGAGATCGCGGTCGTCCCCCGCGAGCGGCGCCCCTCGGAGGACGTCGCCGCGCTGTTCGGCCACCACGGCAGCCACGAAGAGGCCGCCTCCCAGGTCCAGCGGACCTACGACCTCCACGCCGCTGTCACGGACGCCACCGGGAGGGTGTGGCCGAACGGCGGCGGGCCCCGGGACGAACTCCGTGCGCTCGACGCGGCAATCGCGGCGATCATCCCCTCGGGCCGGGGGGTGGACGTCTACCGGGCCAACTCTGCGGCGATGGAGAGGGCGGCCGCCGCGGCGGCGGCTCTGCTCGCCGCCACCGACGACGACGTCCTCAACCGGTACGTCGGCGTGCCGCTGCACCGCCTCCACCAGCATCTCGACGACCAGGCCCAGCGGCTGGCCGCCTCCGCAGCCCACCTGGCCGAACGGGCGGCCTCTGCGGCGTCGGCGAAGACGAGCGCAGCAGCCGCTGAGCACCGCGGCGAAGGAGACCAGCCCCGCCCCGACCAGGCGATCCGTACGGCGACCGACGCCCTGCGCGAGACCGCCCCGCCCAGCGACGAACAGCTCGCAGCGTCCCGGGACCGGTACTCACCACTGCGAGAAGGGGAAGGCGCCGGGGCCGACCCGGCTCCGGCGAAAGGCCCGACCCCCGCCCCGAACCCGGGCGGTGGACCGGGCCCTGACGACCTGGTGCGCGCCCAGCTCCGCATGACTGAGGTCACCGGAGCAGCGGGCATCACGTACTCCCTCCACGGGGGCTTGCAGCCCGGAGACCCGCAGACCATCCAGTTCCACATCGTCCGCCGGTCCCGCGGGATGACCGATGTCGTGGAGTTCTCAGGTACGCGCGACGAGTGCCTGGCGTACATCGAGACGGCGGCCGCCGTACGATCGGCCGCCGAAGCGGTGGGCGAGAACTCCGAGCAGCAGGCCGCCGCGGCGGAGTGGCTCCGTCAGGCAGGCGAAGCCGCTGACGAGTCCCCGGACACCGGGCCGGGGACGGGGTCCGGCGATCCACAGCCCGCCTCGCCAGCCGCCGCAACCGGTGCCCAGGGTCCCGGCGCTTCACCTGATGGTGAGGCTGAGGGGAACGGAGCGGCTGAAGCGCCCGCAGAGGAAGCGGCGACACCCCGCACCGACCCCAAGGACGCCGCGGCCGACGCCGGGCGGGAAGCCGAGCTTCGGGCGGCGCTTGCCGAGGGCGAATCGATCGTCCCCGTCTCGTTCACCGGGTCGTACGTACCGGCGGCGGGCTGGATCCTGTCGACGCCGGGCGGGCACACGTTCCGCATTCGCCCCTCGGCGACAGACCGTCCGGATCAGGACCGCTGGGAGGGTGCTCACGACACCGGCGGCTCCTCGTGGTGGAACGTGAACATCGAGGACCGGACCCTCGCCGCCGTACTGGCGCGGATCCGCGAGGACTCGGCGACCCGTACCCGGTTCGCCTCGCTGTGGGCCCGGTACGGGCACCTGACGGCGCAGGCCCCCCGGTTCGAGACGACCACCAACCGCGTCCAGCTCGAAGAGGGGGTGTACCTGGTCCACCGGTTCGGCCGTATCGGCCTGATCGCGTCGTGCCGGTGGGGCTGGCAGCACCTGACCGACCCGGACGGCGCGCAGGGCCGCACCAGTGAGGGCTGGTCCCGGAAGGGCCAGGACACCCGGCAGTACGTCGCCGAATGGAAAATCTGGGCACCGGGCCAGGAAGCCATTCCGGACGAGCGGCTACGCGTCGTGGCCCGGCTCACGGATGACATGGCCGACACCCCGGACGCGTACTGCGACGGGTCGTGGCCGTACGTCGGCAAGGACAGCGCGAAGAATTCGGGTGCCCGGTACACGGTCGCCGTCGCCGATGACCAGGGCGGCGAGCTGGGTCACTACACCCTGTGCGCGCGGTGTCTGTCCCTCCGGCTGAGCGGCGACGAGGACAGGCACGGATACCGTGAGGTCCAGGTACTCGCTCGGGATCTGGCCAAGGGTGATCCGAAGGAGTGCGACCTCAGGTGGGGGCTCTGGGACGACCGGATCGCCGAGCTGGCCGGGCAGATGCTGACGGCCGCGCTGGATGCCGGAGAAGCTGCCCCGTGGCCCGCCCGGGCTCTGGCGGATCAGATCGTCGCCGAGGCGTGCGAGGCGGGCGACGACCGCGCCAAGCGTGAAGCACGGGCCGAAGTGAAGGCGGCGGGCGGAGACGCGCAGGCCCAGAAACGGGCGGCGGAGGCGGCGTTCGCAGCCCGTCAGGACCGGGCGGCGCTGGTCGCCCGGCGCGGCGCGGCCCCCGTGGAAGCGGCGAACGAGGCGTCCCGCGACGGTGTCGCACCCCTGCCCCTGGGGCTCGACGGCCCGGAGGCGGAGAGCGGCAGCGCGGCGGCGGGGTCCGGCGAGGGGACGCCCGTGGCCGTCGACGTCACTGCGCTGACCGTCACCCCTCGGATTCTTAACGGGGAGCCGTCCTTCTATCAGTTCGACGTCACCGGACCCGGGCTGACTGTCGGTGAATACACGATCTCCCACGACGCCCAGGGTGAGGGCGCGCGGGGGATCATGTGGCGGGCGTCCTGGTACGGCGCAGAGCCGTCGGGCCTGTGGGACGTGATCAGCATCGGTTCCGGCAAGGGCGAGAGCGCGGCCCTGGCGGCCGTTGCCGAGCACGCGACCGAGACCGGCGGCGACCTGGTGGCCGGGTTCGCAGTCGCCCGCCGTATGCAGTACGACGCGGGGCTGTGGCTCCTGCCGGACGTCGGGGAGTCGGAGTCGATCCAGTACCATCCTGACGGCTCGTGGACGATCACCGCCGGGACCGGAGCCCGGTACACGGTCCGCAAAGAGTGGAGAGGCCGCACCGCCTCCGGCGAGCTGGGCCCGCTCCTGATCGAGGACCAGGCGGGGGCGCAGGTCGCGTCCTGCGACGCCGTCGACGGCTACATGTCCTCGTGGGCGGCGATGCTCGAACGGCTCCGTCTCCACGCCTCATCGGCGGCTGACGAAGTGCCGCACGCGACGCTCGTCACCCTCGGCGGCCCGGGCCGGGACTGGGTGGAGGCGTGGTGCGTGTGCAGCTGGACCGAGCGGGCCGACGCCGCCGAGTACGCCGACCGTCTCTCCGCCGGTGAGGCCCTGGCTCTGGCACACAACCCGGCCCACGGCCCGGTGGCGCCGGGAGCGGACGCGGTGCCGCGCTCCCTCGCCGAGGCAGAGCCCGTGCGCCGCAGCCAGAGCCCCGAGTCCTCAAACTCCGCGTCAGTCCCGGGCAGGAAGCGCAAGGGGAAGGGTTCCGCCGTGGTGGCGCCGACGCTGGACGACGTCGTCCCGGAAGAGACCTCCGGGGCACCGGCCGCGCCTGAACCGCCGGACCTGGACGTCGTACTCCTGAACGTCGACGTACCCGTCCTCGGCCCCGCCGAGCCTTACACCGCCGACGAGGAAGCCCAGGCGGACATCGACCGGCTCGGCGAAGCCTTCGCGCTGTGGGAGGCCCTGCCCGAAGTGCAGCGGTACTACGACGCCGACCGGCGGCAGCGCCCCGACGGCGACGGGCCCCCCGCCAACGCCGTGGCGCAGTTGGCCGCGGCGTACCGGGACGCCGAACAGATCCTGCGTGACGGCCCGGTGGGCTCGCCGGACGATCTGGTGCGCCAGGTCCATACGGTCGCGGTCTGGAGCGGCGCTCTGGAGCCCGTGGTGGGAGAAGATCTGCGCGGCCCGCTGGTTCAGGTCCGGGAGGCTGCTGACCTGATGGCCTCCCGGTCTCGGGCGACGGTGGAGGCGTTCGAGACGGAGCTGGCCGCCCTTGCCGCGGCATCCGCCGCACCGGCCGCCGCCCCTCAGGAGAAAGCCGCAGCAGAGCCGGAGCCCGCCGAACCGGCCCCCGCGACCGGCGACGACCGGCAGGAAACTCCGGACAGCGTCACCGGGCCGGAGTCCCGCGAACCGGCCGCCGGCCCCGGCCCCGCAGCGCCGCCGACGACCGAAAGGACGACGGCGGGCACCGAGCCCGGCGCCGTCACGGACGACGCCCCGCCCCCGGCCGGGCCAGCCGACGAGGACGGGCCGGGCACGGCCGCCGCCCCGGGCTCCGACACGAGCCCGGCTGACGAAGCGGCGCCGCCCGAGACTCCCGTACCGGATCGCGAGCCGGACGGCGACCCCGCAGAGCAGGAGGACACAGTGGCAGGCGAACCTGACGCTCCCGCGCCCGAGACGACGGCAGAGGCCCCGGTCGCCGGTCCGCCGACGGAGGAACCGGCGACCACGCCAGTGGTGGACGTCGAGGACCCGCCGGAGCCCCGTCGGCATATCGAGGTCGTGCCCTTGTCCACGGATCCCGCGTACGAGCTGCACCTGGTCACGGTGGACGGGCAGCCGCGGCCCGTTGAGGGCGGCGTACGGCACGGTGACAGGGTGATCGCGGAGATCCGGGAGTCCGCCGCCGGGAGCTGGTACGCCCGCCTCGCATTCGACGGCCTGCCCGCGGATGTGACGGGGCCCCATGACACGCCCCGGGCCGCCGGGGCCCACGCGGCCATCCTGTACTCGGCATTCACCGGGACGCCGTACGGCGAGCCGGTCGTCGCGGCCACCGCGTCCGGGCCGCTGACCCGGGCCGACGTAGTGCGCCGCGAACTGCGGGAAGCCGCGCTGTGGCACCGGGAGGCCGTCACCGCCGCTGCCGCCCGGGCGGACACCGACTACGCCCAGAACCCGGCCTTCCAGGAGCTGGACCGGCACCTCGGCAGCCTCGCGGCCGCCGTCAGCGGCGGCCACGGCTCCCGGCAGATGGAAGCCGACCTGATCGCGGTGAGGGACGCGGTCAACGCCTGGGGCGTCACGCTGCCGGAGAACCCCGACGCGCAGGAGCGGCAGCACCTGGTCTTCCCACTCGCCCGGTTGCTCTACGACGCCGCGCGTCTGCGCGGTCGGCTCCAGGCCACCCTCGACGCCGTACAGGGCGAACGGGACGCGGCCGCCCGGGAACGGGACGCGCGGGAGGCTGCCGCCGCTGCCGTACCGGACACGGCAACAGCCGCGCCTTCGGCCCCCCGACCGGCACCCGTTCCGGACCCCGCGTCCTCGGCCGTACCGGTCCCAGGGCCGGAATCGGTCCCAGCCGTGGAGCCGGTGACGGGGCCGACCGTCACCATCTCGCTGTCCTCCGCCTCCGAGCCAGGGGAGGTGCTTGCCCGGATCGACACCGTGGCGCTGTCGCAGACCATCGTTCTGCCCGGGGCCGTCGTCGCCGACATGCCCGGCCAGCTCCTGCCCGTCACCGTCACCGTCCCGATGCTGGATCGCCCGGCCCAGCACGCAGAGCAGCTCGTCTCCGACGAGGAGACGGCGGCCTGGCTCGCCCCGTACCTCGCCGAAAGCCCGCTGGCCCCGGCCTGGAGCACACCCCGGGTCCGCCCGGTACTGGTCGTCGCGGTCGGCGACGTTCTGCGGGACGGTATGGCGCCCACCGTTGACGAGGTCGCCGACTGGCTGGTGGCCACGGCCACCGAGCGGGACGGCCTGCTCCAGAGCGCCCACACCACGCTGGCCGAGTTCACCGCGCAGTTCGAGCAGTCAGCCGACGCCCTCGTAGCCAACGACGGCTCCGAGCTGCTGTGGTGGACCTACATGGGAAACGACGGTGCCCGCCGGGCCCAGGTGCTTGCCGTCGCAACACCGACCGCCTACGAGCAACTGCGCGCCCTGCCCCTCCCTGCTGCTGAGCCTGCGGCTACCCCCGCCCCGGCGGCGGCCACGGAACCGATCCCAGCCGAACCCGCCCCGAGCCCACAAGCACCGGAGGAGTCCGAGATGTCCACACCCCCTCAGTTCAAGCCCGGGGACCTGCCGCTGTGGACCGGACCGGACCCGGACCCGGTACCGACAGGCCCTGAAGTCGACCTCGTCGCCGGGTTCGAGGCGGTGAAGGAGGCGTGGGACGAGCATGTACCCGCTGACCGGGACACGGGCGAGGGCTTTGCCGCTGTCCGGGCCGAGCTGCTCAGGCTCAGGGACGCGCTGGGCGAGCCCGGCGGGACCGGGCCCGCCCCCCAAGAGCCGGTGGCCGCCGCTTCGTCCGGCGCGGCCGCCGGGCCCGGAGCCGCGCCAGAGGACACGGGGGCGAAGGCGAACGCGGTGAACACGGCGCTGCGGGCGGCCGACGAGCACGCGCCCGCCCTCGCGGACCTGCCGGAATGGCAGCGACTCCAGACCGTCCGCGGGGCCTTCTCGAACCTGATGAGCGTCCTGAAGAAGCGCGCGGGCGAGGGCTTCGAGCAGTTGATGACGCGCGACGGTCGGTTCTCGGACTTCATCCGCCGTACTTCGCTGAAGGTCTGCGAAAAGGTAGCTGAGCTGGCGCGGGCTGGTGCCGACCGGCTCCGGAAGCACAGCGACCCGCCGGGGCGGGGCGGAGACCTGCCGAGTGCTGAGGCCCTGCTGCGGCTGGGGGACGCGGCCTTCGACTACGCGGAGCCCCGGCGCCACGGCCCACCGCCAGCGGCGTCGGACGCCGGCGGGGCACCGGTCCGCACCGTCGATATCCCGGAGATGCGGAAGATGGGCGAGGCCCTGGCCCGGCCCCTGCCGGGCCAGGGGCGCAAAGTGTCGGCGGCGGCCGCGCGCGGCCGGTCCACAACGGCAAAGCGCTCCGGAAAGCCGAAGAAGCCCACCACCGGCGGCGGCGAGCAGTCCGGGCACCTGCGCCGGGGGACCACCAACCCGCAACAGGGCCGCAAGCCCAACCAGCGCTGAGGCCCCGGCCGGGCACGGGCTCAACCGGTCCGCGCCCGGCCGGAACCCGGTGAACGCCGATCCGGCTGTCCCCGTCTATCCGGCCGTCAACGCGAGAGCCGGAGGCACAGCGGCTTCCCGCCCCGGACCTGGACACACACCCGGGTCTTCCTGGGGTAGCGCGGCCCAGTCCGGCCGTCCTTGCCCCAGTAGGTCTCGACGTGGGTTCCACCGGTCCGGCGCCCCTTCGCCCAGCCGGACTTCGCGGTGAGCTTCCCTCCGGGGGTCTGGACCAGCCACCGCAGATCGTGCGTACGCCGGGGCGACTCCGTGGACGCGTAGATCCATCCCACGCCGACCTTCCCGCCGGGCGCGGCCCAGGTGTGCAGGACGATCGCCGGAGTGCACCCGCTCCCGGCGGGGGGCTTCCGGCACTCCTGGACGCGGATGGTCCCGGATGTCGCCGGAGCGGGCTGCGCAGCAACGAGAGCGGAGAGGGACACAAGGGCCGCCGTTGTGACCACGGCAGCCCGGCTGATGATCTTCATACTGAGGTCAACCGGCCTCCCGCCCGGTGGTGGTGGCCACGGCCGGATGACCACCCGCACGGGGTACCACAGCACCCGGGCCGCCGAGCTGGACACGCGAGACGGCCAGCGCGTCCCGCGACCTCACCCGCTCCCGGCCCAGCGCATCTGATCAGTACGGCACCGCAACCGGGCGCTCAGCCTCTGCGTGTGAGCAAAGGGCTATGTTCGAGTATCTGTGTGTCAGACCCCGGGAGGGAAAAGTGCCGGAGAAGTGGATCCGCTTCACCGACCGTATCTACTACGAAGTGCGGGAACTGCGGCATGCCGCTTGCCCGGAGTGCGGCATGGACCTGGGCCTCACGCTGGTGGGAGAGCCCGGCGAGAATCCGGATGTAATTTGCCCCTGCGATACCCGGTTCGCCTACCCCAACAGCTGGCCGACCTGGTGGGAGGAAGCAACCGCCAAGCCCGCCTTCCAGCCGCAGCACGACGCGCGGAGCGAAGAGTCGTGACCCCGTCTCGTGATCCGGCCCCACGAGCGAGCCTCAAGCCGGGCCGTTGAGCCCGGAGCCACTTGTGCCGGACCAGTTCACACACAGTCACAGATAGAGTGGCGCATCCGCAGAACTGGCGACGGGTGTTTACACGAGGTGCAGAGCGGCCCGGATCACCCGGTGCCCGGCCCCGGCGCGTCCGCAGTACGACAACCCGCGCCGTCCCGTTGTTAGGTTCTCCACGGCTCGTCTGTCGGCCGTGAACCGTCGGCGGGAGGCAGCGGCGGACGCAGGACGCGTACGGCGTCCTGGCCCCACCAGACGGCAAGGTTCTGGGTGCTGAGGACACCGTCGTCGTCGTTCGGGAGAGTGATCTCGACGTGGTAGGCGTACCGGCGTCCGCGCCCGCCGGGGCCGGGGTAGTCCTGGCGCATCAGGACCCATCCGCGGCGCCAGGCCCCGCGGGTGTAGATCCAGAGCCCGGGGAGGCGGCCCCGCCGGTACACCACGGCGTTCACGGAGCCGGGACTGTGCTCGGGCCGCCACGGCGGGACTTCCTCGGCCTCGCGGTCCGGTACGGATGACGGTTCGGGTTCCTCGCGCACACAGCGACCCTAAACGGCGTGCCCCGGGGATCCCGGCGCAGACACTAGAGCCCCCGGCGTTCGTTCGCCGGGGGCTCAGCGGCTGTGGCCGCCGGTCGAGAGTGACATTTCCGGGCCCGGTATCAGGCCACGGCCCTCGTCGCGCGCTCGTAGACCGCTCGGGCCGCAGGGTTCGCCTGGTACGGCCGGAGGCGGACGGCGATCTCCCGGACATGCCGGTCCACGCGGTCCGAGTGCATCGCCGGGTAGCCGTCCAGCACCGTCGACCACGTCTCGCACGCGGCTTCGAGGTGGCCGAGTTCAAGCCGCCGCTCGGCCAGGACGGCGGAGAAGCGGAGGAAGCCGACCTGTGAGTTCGACTCGTCACGGAGGGAGAAGTATTCCTCCATGGACTGGACACTCCCGGCCAGGTCCCCGAGTGCGTACCGTACCTGCGACGTGTGGAGCGCCAGCGTGGAGGGGCGGTACCCGCCGAAGGTCTTGGCGCCGCTTTCGGCCCGGCTGACGGCCTTCTCCGTGACGCGGAGGCTGTGGAGCGCTCCGGCCCGGTCGCCCGCGACGGCCAGGGCGTGCGCCTGCTGCCCCTCCATGAAGGCGAGCATTCGCGGGCCCGACGACGGAGCAGCGGCCATGGCGGCTGCTGCCAGCCGGGCGGCCGGGGCCCCGTGGCCGAGGTCGACGGCTTGGACGGACATGCCGCGGAGGATGTGGCAGTACGTGTTGTGGTCTCCGGCTGCTCCGGCGAGTTCCAGGCCGGTTGTGTAGTACCGCTGAGCCAGCCGGTGGAGACCTTCGTCCACGGCCATCCACCCGGTCAGATAGCTGAGGAAAGCGGCGGCCGAGAGCATGGCGCGGCGGATGTCCTCCGGCGCGTCGGCGCGGAGGTACGGGACGACGGTGTTGACCATGAATGCCGCCGCCATGGGGCGCGCGAACCGGCCGCCGAAGTCATCTTCGACGTCGGCGAGTTTTTCCGTCATCTGCCGTACGAGGTCGACGTCACGAGCGCCGATCCGGCGGGGAGTACCCGCTTGCACCGCCTCCATCCGGCCCACGACGTCGGGCCATCCGGGGATGGTCATGGCGACGGAGAAAAGCCCTGCGTTTATCATGCTGCGCCGTGACGGATCCATATCCTGTCTCCCGAGGTCGAGCAGCGTCGTAATAGGGCTTGAGCGGCCGGATAAGGGGCTGTCAGCCTCTTCGGGCCACCCTGCCTCAAGGGCCGTCACCTGACGCCCGAGCTGGCGCGACAGGGCCTCCAGGACGATCGGTCGGACCGTCGTCTTCGGCACCTTCCCGCAGAGCCAGTGGTGGACCCCTTGCGCACGGTACTGAAGCGGCGTTCCCCGCTCGGTGCCGATGCGGTTCACGGCTTGGGACAGCTGCCGCAGCGTCCATCCGCTCTCGCGGTACAGCCGTTCGAATCCCGTGCTCACCGCTCAACTCCCCGCCGTCGTTGGAACCTTTGGAAAATGCGCTCCGCTTCCACGGTACCCGGCGCTGTGGCCACGCGGTTACCTGGTGTGCACGCCGATCCTGGCCACTGAGGGGAGGGCCGCGCACCGCGATGTCGAGGCACTGGCCGCTGTACGCCATATACCTGCTGCCCTCTCGGCACGTCCCGACCCGGCGTTACCCAATTACTGGGCCCGCCGCCGGTGTTCCGCGCGGTCCGGCTCCCGCGCACCCGTTCCGCATACCCTCACGCACCCTCGCCTGGGACACCTCTATGCTCACCCGCTCCGAGATCGAACCCGTCGCCCCGGCCCTTCCCCCGATCGGCTTGTTCGGGCTCTGCGCCCGTACGCGTACGCTCCGGCAGCTCCGGCTCGTCCTGTCCGCCCCGGACGACGAGGTGTACGACGCGCTGGAGGACGTCCTCGGCCGCTACTCCGTACCGCATCCCCCGCCCGCCGTCGCGGTCTGCCTCTTCTGGGGACTGGTGCGGGTCGCGGCCCGGGTAGGGGCATCGCCCCGGCTGTCGGCGCGCTGTACGGACGTACTGGCCCGGGCCCGCGAACTCACCGGAGCCGTGGAGACTGCCGGTCCGGTCGGCGCGATGCCGCTGGCGGACCTGCGGCGCCTGGCCCTCGTACTGCTGGATCTCCTGGACCGGGTCGGTGATGACCTGTGACCCCGCCGCCGTACGACCACCAGCGGGCCGACGATGACGCCGCCGGAGCCGCCGCGCGTGGGCATCCGCTGCCGCCCCGGCCTTTGGCCGGGGACCGGGAGCCGCCGGATCTGATCATGGTGCCGCGTCCCATGCTGCCGGTCCTGGTGATCGTGGAGGAGGTCTCCGAACCGCCGGTCGCCGCCCTGCAAGGGCACCGCTCCCCGTGACCGCCGGGCCCCGCCAGGGACCGGGGCCCGGCCCCCTGCGGGGCGCCGTCCGACCCGATCCGGCCCGTGCCGCGATCCGCAAAGGACGGTGCCGCTCCCGCCGCCTCCCCTTTTCGGCGGGACCCCCGGCCGCCGCCCTGCGCCCCGACGCGGCGGCGGCCGGGAGCCCAACCCCTTCCTCCCTCTTCCTTGTTCGTGTTGCCGAGAGGAGTGCCGTGTCCGTCACCCATCCGCCCCAGGTGGAGTCCCAGATCCAGCTGCTGCCGCCCGAGGCCGCCAGAGACATCGCCTACTACCGGGAACGGCTGGCGGACCCCTCGCTCCTGGAGGCCGCGGTCACCGTCAGGGTCCTCGACGACGCCCGGCTGGCCGTGCCCGTCGGCCCCGGCCGCCTCGGCGGCTACCTCCCCTACGACGTCCTGGTCCTCGCCGTCGAGGCCCGCGAACTCCTCACCGGCCTGCCGGGCTTCCCGCATCTGCGCCTCCACTGGTCCCCGGACGGCGACGTCTGCCACGCCGTGGAATGGGGGGAGCCCCAGCCGGACACGGACGACGATGTCCGCCTGGGCCGGTTCTACGGCTACCGCGAGTCGGCGATCGGCGAATACGCCGCCCGGCGCCGGGCGTGTGCCCACCGGCCGCCGTGCCCCGGCGCCGGAGCCGCCGACCAGGAGGCCGCGCGGGTGACCTGCCGGGACGACGTGACGGGCTGGGCCCGGCTCTGCAACGGGCTCGTCGTCTTCTCCGACACCGGGGCTCTCGCCCCGGACGGCACCGCGACCCCGCCCCGCCGGCCGGAGCCGACCGCCCCCTGACCTCCCCCCTTCGTCCCGCTCACCATCCGTCCCACCCCTTGTATCTGGAGCCGATCATGAACCCTCAGTCCCTGGCGCCGACCGACCGCCAGCTGGATATACCCCCGGTCCTCCGGTACGGCCGTGACCGGATCCTGGACGCCGCGGCGGCGCAGTGGCCGGGGTCGACGATCCGGATTCGCGG
The DNA here is from genome assembly GCF_040641415.1 of Streptomyces sp. NPDC020875. NCBI lineage: Bacteria > Bacillati > Actinomycetota > Actinomycetes > Kitasatosporales > Streptomycetaceae > Streptomyces > Streptomyces sp. NPDC020875. The sequence continues at coordinate 50,395 of NZ_JBFADP010000057.1, forward strand.
GTACGTCCCGTCGGCGACTTCGTGCGTCTTACGGATCGCGGTCGGCAACACGCCGTTCGTCGCGAAGCTTTCCCTGCTCGGCGTGTCCGTGTCCTCCGTGCTGCGCGGCACGCACGGGGCGTGGCCCGAGGTGCTGGCGGCCCAGGAGCAGTACGAGTCCGGCGCGGGGCATCTGATGGAGCGGCAGGCCCTTCAGTACGGGTTGCTGGCGTCCGCCGGGCTCGGCGATTCGCAGCCGGTGGTCCGGGACGGCGTTCTGTTCACCCGGGAGTTGCCCGGCCGTCCGCTGGGCGCCGTGGTCGCCCAGTACCCGGCCCGCACCAGCCGACTGCTCCGAGGGGCGTTGCGGGAGCTGAATATCCTGACTGCCCGTCCGGAAGCCCTGGTCCTGGCCCGTGCGGCGGGCACACCCGATGCCACGATCTCCGCCGTCTTCGAGCGCAAGTTCGGCCAGAGTCAGCGGTCGGACGAGCTGCTGGAGCAGGCGGTGATCCGGCTGCGCGAACTGGCCGCAGGTCTGGACTCACCTGACGTGGCGGTGTTCGGCGACCTCAAGCCGGAGCATGTCCTTGTCGGACGGGACCGGTACGCGTTCATCGACCCCGCTCTGTCCGTCGGGTCGCCCGTGCTCGACGTCGCGAAGCTCGTATCGCGGCTGGTTCTGTACCTGGCGGTCGTCCCCTCTTCGAACCCCTGCCGCGCGATGGCCGGGATCGACGAAGCGGTGGCGGAGTGGGCCCGCCACACTGCGCCGGGGCCCCACGGGGGTGGGCGGCTGTGGCAGCTCGTTCTGGCGTGGGCGATGGATACGGCAAACATCCTGCACACCGTTCGGACGGCCCCGGCGATGATGCCGCTGCCCGGTCATCTCCACGGTCTGCTGGGCGTGGATCACCGTGTGGTCCTGATGCTGGACCGGATCGCCCGCGCCCTGGAGCAGAACGGTGACGGCGGCCGGGCCTGGGCGACCGCGCTCTCTCACACCGACCAGGTGCTGGCCCGGTGAGCGCCCGAGCCGCAACCGTGGGCATCGTCGGCGCCGGAGCGGTCGGCCAGGCGGTCGCGATGCTGCTGACGGCGGCCGGGGAATCGGAGCGGATCCTCATCGCCTCCCGTACGGCGGCACGGACGGACGCCCTGGTGACAGATCTGGAGGACATGGCGGTCGTCCTCGGCTCCCCTACCCGCCACGCCCGGTCCGACGTTGACGGGATGCGCGGGTGCGAGGCGATCGTGCTGTGCCCCCGCGCTCCGTTCACCAACACGGCTACCCGCGATGTCCGGATGGCCGGGCTCACCGCGAACGCCCCCCTCATCGGCCGGCTCGGCCGCCGCTTGACCGGATATCCGGGGACGGTCGTCGTCGTGACTAACCCGGTCGACGTCCTGTCCCGGGTTTTCGCGGAGGCTTCGGGGTGCGCCAGGGTCTACGGGGTCGGCGCGGAGACGGACGCCGCCCGCTACCGGATCACCCTCGCCCGAACCGGCGGCGTCCCCGTCGAGAAGGTCACCGGGGGGCAGGTGATCGGTGAGCACGGTGAGGCGGCCGTCCCCCTCTGGGCGGCGGTCGGCGGCCGGGTGGTCCCGTACGACCCCGAGCACGTCC
>NZ_JBFADP010000058.1:0-51317 GCF_040641415.1 Streptomyces sp. NPDC020875
CGCGCAGTTCCCCGCGCCCCTGGGTTGCCCTCCTCGTCGCCCTCGTAGGAAGGCGGGCCCCTTACTTCCCAGGGGCGGGGCCGGGGAGAGGCTTTTAGGGGCGCGGGGAACTGCGCGACAAGCCACGACGGTGGTGCGCACCGCGAACAACATCAGGCTGCTGGGCGCGGCCCGGGTTGTGGGCCTCACTTGAAGGGCCAAGGCGCTGGGGGTCCCCCCATTGCCGAAGGCATAGGGGGCGGAACTGCGCGAACAGCCACGGACGGCGCGCGGTCGCCCGACAATGCTCGCTCCGCTGGGCGAAAGGCGTGGGCCTCACCCGGAGGGCCAAGGCGCTGGGGGTCCCGCCATTGGACTCAAGCGTCACCCTAGAAGGGGTACCACCTCGTGGGGAGGGCGGCGCGGAGGGAGTGGACCCGGCGGGTGAACTCCTTCAGGGCGTTCGGGTTCGTCGGGGCGTGCTGGGCCACCCACGCACAGCTCGCCGTCTCCCGCGCGCCCCGCAGCACCTCGCAGCCCTCCCACTCGCGGACGTCCCAGCCGTACGCGGTGACGAACGCGTCGTACGCCTCCGCCGGGAGCCCGTACCGGTCGTACGAGAGGGCCATCACCACCAGATCGTGCTCGCGCAGATCCGCCGAGAAGGTCTCCAGGTCGACCAGGACCGGACCATCCGGCCCGATATGGACATTGCGCGGCAGCGCGTCCCCGTGGATCGGCCCCGGTGCCAGCCGGGGCGTCAGCGCGGCGGCCGCCGCCGCGAAACCGTCCCGCCGCTCCCGGAGATACGCCGCGTCCGCCGGGTCGATCGCGTCGCCCGCCAGCCGGAGCCACCGGTCCACCCCGCCGAGGAGTTCACGCGGCGGCAGTACGAGCCCGGGCGGCGGTTCCGGCAGGGCGTGGACCCGCCGCAGCAGCGCCGCGAGATCCACCGGGTCCGCGGGGCGTACCGGGTCCGGCAGCCGGTGCCAGGCCGTCACCGGGTGACCGTCGACGAGCCGGGCCGTGTCCCACGCGGGACGTACCGCGGGCACGTCCTCGGCCGCGAGCCAGGTGCCGACGGCGACCTCCCGTTCCGCCCGGGCCAGCAGTTCGGCCGTCCGGCCGACCTTGACCACGAGGTCGCCCGCCGTGAAGACCGCGTTCTCGCCGAGGGCGATGAGTTCGCCCTCGGGCAGTCCGGCCGCCGTCAGCACCTCACGTGCGCGTGTCGCGTCCACCGCCGTACCGCCGTCCTTCCGTGTCCCGTACCCGTGTCCCGTGTCGTATCCGGAGCACCGCTCACCCGTACGAACACGCCAAAGTGTCGCATCCGCGGCAGGTGTGCTTGACGGGCCCCCGGCCGCTCAGGACCATGACCTGGGCCAGTGACGGGGGTCACACCGGCCGGGGCGCGCCCCGGTCCGAAGTGAAGGAGCCGAATCGGTGACAGGTGTGACGGCGGCACCGGAGACCGGCCGAACCGGGGCCGGGAAGGCCCGGCGGACCCGGAAGGCTCGGAGAGCCGGGCCCGGCCGGGCGGGGCCCGCGAAACCCCTCGACCACGGCGCCTGGTTCCTCGTACTCCCCGCCCTCGTCCCCATCCTGATCCTCAGCGTCGGACCCCTGCTGTACGGCGTGGCGCTCGCCTTCACCGACGCCCAGTCGGGCCGTACGGAGTCCACCCGGTGGATCGGGCTGCTGAACTTCAGTGATCTGCGGCAGGACACCCTCTTCTGGGAGTCCTTCGGGATCGGACTGGTGTGGGCCGTCGGGGTGACCGTCCCCCAGTTCCTGCTCGCCCTCGGCCTCGCCCTGCTGCTCACCCAGCAGCTCCGGCTGCGCTGGCTCGCCCGGTCGCTGGCGATCATCCCGTGGGCGATGCCGGAGGTCGTCGTCGGCATCATCTGGCGGCTCGTCTACCACCCCGACGCGGGCGTCCTCAACGAGACCCTGCGCGATACCGGACTCGGGGACGGCCGGGACTGGCTGACCGGTCTCGGCACGGCCCTGCCCGCGGTGATCGTGGTCGCCGTCTGGGCGGGGATGCCGCAGACCACGGTCGCCCTGCTCGCGGGTCTCCAGAACACCCCGCGCGAACTGCACGAGGCCGCCGCCCTGGACGGCGCGGGCGCCTGGCGCCGGTTCCGTACCGTCACCTGGCCCGCTATCCGGCCCGTCGCCCTGGCGATCACGGCGCTCAACTTCATCTGGAACTTCAACGCCTTCGCCCTGGTGTGGGTGCTCACCAGCGGCGGGCCCGGCGGACGGACCCGGCTCCCCACCCTTTTCGCCTACGAACAGGCTTTCAAGTACGGGCAGTTCGGCTACGCCGCCGCTATGGGGCTCGCCATGGTCGCGGTGATCTCCGTACTGCTCTCGGTGTATCTGGTGGGACGGCTCAGAGGAGGCGACGAGCGGTGACCCGGACACCCACGGCGGAGCCGCGACGGCCCCGCGCCCCGCTCCCCGACCGGCCCCGCGCCCGGCCCCGGAATCCGCGCCGGGCCGTCGGCCGCGCCGCCCAGTACGCCGCCCTCACCGGCTATCTGCTCTTTCTCGCCCTGCCGTTCCTGTGGCTGGTCTCCACCGCCTTCAAACCGGCCGGGGAACTGGCGTCGCTCCACCCCGCCTGGATCCCCGACGATCCGACACTCGGCAACTTCCGGCAGGCGTTCGACGAACATCCACTGCTGCGGGCCGCCGGGAACAGTCTGCTGGTCGCGCTGGCCGCCGCCGTGATCGCGGTACTGATCGCGACCCCCGCCGCGTACGCCGTCGCCCGGATCCGGGGCAGGCTCTCCACGGCCACCACGGTCTGGGTGGTGGTGAGCCAGGCGTTCCCCTTCGTCCTGGTGATCATCCCGCTGTTCCTGGTCCTGAAGAACCTCCGGATGATCAACACACTGTGGGGGCTGATCCTGGTGTACGTGGTCTGGGCGCTGCCGTTCGCCCTGTGGATGCTGATGGGGTACGTCCGCGCCGTCCCCAGGGAGCTGGAGGAGGCCGCGGCGGTCGACGGCGCGGGACGGCTGCGGACCCTGGTCTCCGTGACGGCACCACTGCTCGCGCCCGGGATCGTCGTCACGGCGCTCTTCTCCTTCATCATCGCGTGGAACGAGTTCTTCTTCGCCCTGGTGCTCCTGAAATCACCGGAGAAACAGACCCTGCCGGTGGTGCTGACCCACTTCCTGGGCGCGGAAGGCGTCGCCGACCTCGGACCGCTGGCGGCGGCGGCGTTCCTCGCCACCCTGCCGTCACTGGTGATCTTCGCGCTGATCCAGCGGCGGATCACCGGCGGCGTCCTCGCGGGGGCGGTGAAGTGATGCGGCGCGCGCTGACCGCCGCGGCGGCCCTGCTGCTCCTCCTCACCACGGCCGCCTGCACCGGCGGCGGCGAGGACGCCGGGGACGGGGTGATCCGGCTCAGGTTCCTCTCACTGGCCTGGCAGCAGGAGTCCGTGACCGCCAACAAGGAGCTGGTACGGGAGTGGAACGCGGCCAACCCCGGGATACGCGTCCAGTACGTCCAGGGCAGCTGGAGCAGCGTCCACGACCAGCTCCTCACCTCCTTCGAAGGCGGTGAGGCGCCCGACATCATCCACAACGCCTCCGACGACCTCGCGGACTTCGCCTACGGCGGCTATCTCGCGGACCTCCGGCCCCTGCTACCGGACCGGCTGACCGCCGATATCCCGCAGGCCAGCTGGGAGACCACGACCTTCGGCGACGGCGTGTACGGGGTGCCGTTCCTCCAGGAACCGAAGGTACTGATCGCCAACCGGGACATCGTCGAGAAGTCGGGCATCCGGCTGCCGACGCCGGAACGGCCCTGGAGCTGGCAGGAGTTCCGGACCGTCACCCGGGAGCTCACCCGGACCATGGGGGAGGGGCGGCACGCGGTCGCCTGGCCGCTGAAGGAACCCGTCGCCACCACCCTCAACCTCGGCCTCTCCGCGGGCGGCCGGCTCTTCCACCGCGACACCGACGGAAAGGCCCGGATCCGCTTCGGCCCCGGCGACGCGCTGGTGCCCGGAGTGATCCGGGACCAGGTCAACGAAGACGGCACGGCCTCCAAGACGATCCTCGGCTCGGGCGGCTCCGACGCGCTGCCCGGGTTCTTCGGCGGCAAATACGCGATAGTGCCGCTCGGGTTCTCCTACCGCCAGCAGATCGCGCAGCAGGCCCCCGAAGGCTTCCGCTGGACGGTCCTGCCGATGCCGGTCGGACCCGAAGGCGCGATCCAGGGCGTCAGCCCGCAAACCCTCTCCATCGCCGAGGACACCCGGCACAAACAGGCGGCGGCGGCGTTCGTCGACTTCCTGCTGCGGCCCGCGAACACGGTCCGGCTCGCCCGGGGCGACTGGATGCTGCCCACCGGGCGGACGGCCCTCGCCGACCCGGCACTCACCGTCCCCGACGACGGCTGGGCCGTCGGCACGGCGCTCGCCCGGGGCCTGCGGTCCGCGCCCGCGCAGTCGGTCCGCGGCTACCCCGAATGGAAGGACAAGGTGGCCACCCCGGCGTACCAGGAGTACTACAGCGGGGCGATCGGTGAACGGGAACTGAAACGACGCCTGGAACGCGACGGGAATCTGGTCCTGGCCCGCTACCAGCGCGACTGACGCGGCGTTCTGTGTCTTCGGTGATGGGGGGACCCCAGCGCCTTGGCCCTCCGGGTGAGGCCAACTACCCGGGTCTCGCCCGGCGACCTGATGTAGTTCGCGGTCCGCACCACCGTCGTGGCCGGTCGCGCAGTTCCGCCCCCTATGTCTTCGGCGATGGGGGGACCCCCAGCGCCTTGGCCCTCCGGGTGAGGTCATTCGCGCACAATGCCCTGCCGGGCGGGTGTTGTCGGGCGACCCCGCGCCGTCCGTGGCTTGTCGCGCAGTTCCCCGCGCCCCTGGTTGCCCTTCTCGTCGCCCTCGCAGAAGGACGGGTTCCTTTCAGGGGCGGCGCCGGGGAGAGCATTTAGGGGCGCGGGGAACTGCGCGACCAGCCACAGGCGGTCCGCAGACCGCCGACGACACCAGGTCGCCGGGCGCGGCGCGGCCCGGGCCTTGGATGGCCCGGGCCGGCGGGGCTAGCCGACGGGGACCCGCAGGGGAGCCGGGTCCGTGGTGGCGGCGGGCTCCGAGGGCGCGGGCTCGTCGTGGGTGAGGTCCGGCAGGCGGTGGAGCCACTTGGGGAAGTACCAGTTCGCGTCGCCCAGGAGCGCCATCACCGACGGCAGCAGCACGCCCCGGATCACCGTCGCGTCGATCAGGACCGCCGCCGCGAGGCCGACGCCCATCTGCTTCATCGACTGCATCGACAGCGTGCCGAAGATCGCGAAGACGGCGACCATGATGACGGCCGCGCTGGTGACGACGCCCGCCGTGGTGACCACACCGTGGGAGATCGCGTCCCGGGTGTCCATGCCCCGCAGCTTCGCCTCGCGGATCCGGGAGACCACGAAGACGTGGTAGTCCATCGAGAGCCCGAACAGGATGACGAAGAGGAAGAGCGGCAGCCAGGCCACGACCGCCCCGACGCCCTCCGCGCCGACGAGCGACGCGCCCCAGCCGTGCTGGAAGACGGCGGTGAGGATGCCGTACGCGGCGCCCACCGAGAGCAGGTTGAGGACGATGGAGGTGACCGCGATCGTCAGTGAGCGGAACGACAGCAGCATCAGGACCAAGGCGAAGACGACGACGAAGGCGAAGACCGGTACGACCGCGCCCGACAGCTGGTCGTTGAAGTCCTTGGATCCGGCGACCTGGCCGGTGATCGGCGCCTCCACACCGGAGAGCGTGCCGAAGACCTCGGGCCTGACCTCGTCCCGCAGCAGGCCGAGGCTCTTCTCGGCGCGTTCCTGGTCGGAGCCGCCGACCAGCGGTACGGAGATGAAGGCGATATTCCGGTCGGGGTGGCTCTCGACCTTCACGGGGCCCTGCGACGCGCCCGACGACACCGCCCGCTCGGTGAAGGTCCCGATCGCCCGCTTCACCGGCGCCGCGTCGATGTCATCGGCCCGGACGACGACGGTCGCGGGCTCGGCCCCGCCGGGGAACGCCTCGTTGAGCCGCTCGTACGTAGCGACGATCGGGACGGAGGAGCCGAACTCCTGGTCCAGCTTCAGCTCCTGGGTCTTCATCCCGACCGCGGGCAGCGCGATCGCGGCCAGCGCGCCGGTGGCGATCACCAGGGAAGCGACGGGGCGCTTGAGGACCCGGCCGAGTACCGCCCGCCAGAACCGGCTCTCGCCGTTGCCCTTCTTCAGCCGGGCCAGGAACGGCACCCGGCCCTTCTCGACCCGCTCGCCCAGCAGCGACAGCAGCGCCGGGAGTACGGTCACCGAGCCGACCATCGCGACGGCGACCACGATCAGCGACGCCAGACCCATGGACTCGAACTCGCCGATACCGGTGAAGAGCATGCCGCCCATGGCGACGCAGACCGTGACACCGGAGACGACGACGGCCCGGCCGCTGGTGGCCGCCGCGATCCGGATCGCCGTCGCGGCGTCCCGGCCGGCCGCCCGCTCCTCGCGTTCGCGCCGCAGATAGAAGAGGCAGTAGTCGACGCCGACGGCGAGACCGACCAGCAGCATCACCGAGTTCGCGGTGTCCGTCATCGGCATGACCTGGCTGATCAGGCCCATCAGCCCGATCGTGGCCATGATGGCGGTGATCGCCAGGACCACCGGGACCAGCGCGGCCACCAGCGCGCCGAAGGCGATCAGCAGAATGCCGAGGGCGACGGGGACGGCGGAGTACTCGGCCTGCTTGAAGTCGTCGCCGAACGCCTTCTCGAAGACCTTCTCCATGCTGGCGCCGCCGATCTGTTCGATCCGCAGCCCGGGGTGCTGGTCCTGGGCCTTCGCCACCGCCTTCAGCAGCGGGTCGACCCGCTCGGGCGCGGTCTCCGGATCGCCGCGGACGTCGAACTGGACGAGGGCGCTGCGGCCGTCCTCGGAAATGGCCCCGGTGTCGTACGGGGAGGACGGCTCGGTGGCTTCACCGGTCGCCTTCACCTCCTTGATCACCGCGGCCACGGCGGCCCGGAACTCCGGGTCCTTCGCCCCTGGCCCTCCGGCGTCCCACGCGGCCAGCAGGACCCGCTCGGTCGCCGGGTCCTCGATGCCCGCGTCCTCGATGATCCGGGCCGCCTGGGACGTCTCACCCTTGAGCTGGTCGCTGTCCTTGAGGTCCTTCTGCCCGACCGCCGTACCGGCGACCATCGTCACCAGGACGAACAGCACCCAGATCCCCACCGCGGCCCAGCGGTGCCGGGCGCTCCAGCCCCCGGCCCGCGCGGCGAATCCGCGCGGCCCCGCGTCCCGCCCGCCGTTTCGCCGCCCGGGTCTGCCGCCCGGCCCTCCGGCCGTCTCCGTCTGCCCCACTGTCCGCGCCATGAGCGTCCGCGCCCCTCCCGGCCCCGCGCCGGCTCCGTGCCGGCGACTTCAGGTCACGGACATCGACGCTAGGGGCGGTGGTGGACCGGGGGATCCGTCTCACCGGTGAGCCGGGAACCGCCGCTCTCATCCGCCGGTACCGGTCCCGTCCCCGACGCGGAAGACCGCGACCCCTTACACCTATCGCCGGGACGGGACGGCTGTGGCTCCCGGGGAGCACGGCCTAGGCTGAGCCCATGACCACGGGATACGCGGCACTGCTACGGGGGATCAACGTCGGAGGGCACCGCAAAGTGCCCATGGCCGAACTGCGGGAAGTCCTCGAAGGACTGGGCCACGGCGGGGTAGCCACCTATCTGCAGAGCGGCAACGCGGTCTTCACCAGCTCCGGCGGGGACGAGGACGCCCTCGCCCGGGAGCTGGAACGCGCCATCGAGGAACGGTTCGGTTTCGCCGTCGACACCCTGGTCCGCAGCGCGGCCTATCTGCGGGCCGTCGCCGACGGCTGCCCCTTCCCGGCCGCCGAACTGGAGGGACGCCAGCTTCATGTCACCTTCTTCTCCCAGCCGGTGACCGCCGAAAGGTTCGCCGCCGTCGACCGCCGGACGTACGCCCCCGAGGACTTCCGGCTCGGCGACCGGGCGCTCTATCTCTACGCCCCCGACGGGCTGGGCGGCTCCAAACTGGCCGACGCCCTGGCCCGCCCCACCCTCACCAGGGGCCTCGTCGCCACCAGCCGTAACTGGAACACCGTCAGAAAGCTGGTCGAGCTGACGGGCTGAGCGGCGCCGGGCCCGACCGGGGCGGCGAGGACACGCGGCCGGAGGCTCAGTGGTGGTGCCGCCGCCGGTCCCGGCGGAGCGTGAAGCCACCGGGCAGCCGTACGGCCCCGCCCCGCGCCCCGCGCCGGTCGCCGGTGATATGAGCCCGGCGTCCGCCGAGCGACCAGGACCAGCCGTGGCGGCTGATGGTGACATGGAGCAGCTTCGGGATCACGGTGATCCGCTTGTGGTAGTGGAACGGCATACCGGGCCTCCTTCCCCTCGGGTACCTTCCCTAGGCCGTGTCGTCACAATGGCGCCGTCCGCCCGAAGGGCGGGGCCCGCGGCGTCCGGTGCGTGCAGTCGCAAGGCGGAGGGGTTCCCTCGTACTGGACGTACTCGGGAATCCCGACAACGCCGCGAGTGCGCGTGCCGGGCGTCGCGGGCCAGGCGCCACTGTGACGACACGGCCTAGGCACGGTATCCATCATGCGTTGCCGTCGGCCCGGTCCCGTCACCGCCCCGCGACGATCGTGTCACCGGCGGCGCCGCCCGTACGCCCGGCTGCGACCCCGAGACGTCCTCGGGGTCGGGCGGCGGTGGATCAGGCGGTGACCCCGAGGCGGCCGAGCGCGCCGGAGACCGGTTGTGAGTCCGTCTTCGCCGGGGTCGCCGCCGCCACGGCCTCGTCGAACCGGCGGACGACCAGCCGGGCCAGTTCGAGGCAGGGGCCCAGGACGTCCGCGAGCACGTCCGCGTCCCGGGCGCCCTCGGCGATCCGGTCCGGCAGCCGTCCCGGTGCGATCACATACGGGGCGACGGCCACCCGGGCGCAGCCGTCGGCCCGCAGCATGCGTACGGCGTCCTCCGTACGCGGAAGGGATGCGGAGGCGAACGCAGGCCGCACGGAGCACCAACCGGTGCGCCTCAGCTCCCGCGCCATGTCTGCGATCACTGCGATCGCCTCCGGGTCCGTGGAGCCCGCCGAGGCCAGTACCAGCCCCGTCGAGCGTCGTTCGGCGGGGGTGCGTCCGGCCCCCGCCTCGTACAGCCGCCGCCGTACCGCCGCCGTGAGCAGCGGTGACGGGCCCAGTACCCCGGCCTGCCGGATCCGTAGTCCGGGCAGCCGGGCGGACGCGTCCGCCAGTACCGCCGGGATATCCGACTTGGCGTGGAAGGCCCTGGTCAGCAGCAGGGGAAGCGCTACGACCTCGGCGCCCGGGTCCTCGGCGGCGAGCCGTTCGAGGACCCGGGGCACCGTGGGCGCGTTGAAGTCGAGGAACCCCGTCTCCACCCGCAGCCCCGGCCGCAGCGACCGGACCCGGCGCACCAGGGCGTGGACGGTCGCGGCGTGCCGGGGGTCACGGCTGCCGTGGGCGACGACGAGGAGACGGGGTCGGTCCATGACTGCGCTCAGCTCTTGACGAGGAGACCGCGGCCCCGAAGGATCGCGCGCTCCAGTGGACTGAAGATGAGCAGATCGATGGCGATGCCGACCACCAGGATCAGCAGGATCGCCAGGAACACCCCGGGCATGTCCGAGTTGTTCCGGCCGTTCTCCAGCAACTGGCCCAGACCGAGGCCCAGATCAGGCGACGAGGCGATGATCTCGGCCGCCATCAGGGACCGCCAGGAGAACGCCCAGCCCTGCTTGAGTCCGGCGACATAGCCGGGCAGCGCCGCGGGCATCACGACGAACCAGGTGCCCTTCAGTCCGGTGGCGCCCATGGTGCGGCCCGCCCGCAGGAAGAGCGGCGGTACCTGGTTCACCCCGGAGACCAGTCCGTTGGCGATCGACGGCACCGCGCCCAGCAGGATGACCGCGTACATCATCTGGTTGTTGAGCCCGAGCCAGATCACCGCCGGGGGTACCCACGCCACCGAAGGCAGCGACTGGAGACCGGAGAGGATCGGCCCGATCGCGGCCCGGACGAACTTCACCCGGGCGACCAGCAGCCCCAGCGGGGTGCCGATCGCGAGGGCGAGCAGAAAGCCCAGCAGACCACGGGAGACACTGGTCCAGACGATCTCCAGCAGGGTGCCCTGCATCCAGAGATCGGACACACTGTCCCAGACCGCGGACGGCGCGGGCAGACTGCCCTCGTCCGTGACCTCGGCCGAGACCAGGGTCTGCCAGATCACCAGGACGAGTGCCACCGCCGTCAGCGGCGGTACCACCTTCCCCAGCAGTACCTCTTTGAACGACGCCCGCTGGGTCTGGACGGAGTCCAGGGCGTCGAGCCCGGCCTCCAGACCGGCGAGATCGTGGTTCCCGCCGTCGTCCCCGGCCCGGCCCTTCGCCGGGGACGGTGTCTCAGTGCTGGCCATGTCGGCGGATCTCCCCCCGCAGTTCCTCGGTGATCTCGACGGACAGTTCGGCCACGGCCGAGTCCTCGATCCTGCGCGGCTGTTCGATGCCGACCCGCCACTCCCGGGCGATCCGGCCCGGTCGCGACGACAACAGCACGACCCGCTCGGCCAGCCGCACGGCCTCACGGACGTTGTGGGTCACGAAGAGCACCGAGAGCCGGGTCTCGCGCCAGATCCGGGTCAGCTCGTCGTGGAGCACGTCCCGGGTGATGGCGTCCAGCGCCGCGAACGGCTCGTCCATCAGCAGCAGCTGGCTGTCCTGGGCGAGCGCCCTGGCCAGCGCCACGCGCTGCCGCATACCGCCGGACAGCTCGTGCACCCGCTTGCCGTACGAGCCCTGGAGCCGGACCAGCTCCAGCAGCCGCTCCGCCTCCGGACGCCGCTCGGCCTTGGGCACGCCGCGCAGCCGCAGCGCCAGTTCGATGTTCTTTCCCGCGGTCAGCCACGGGAACAGGGCATGCTCCTGGAACATCAGGGCCGGCCGTCCGCCGGGGGTCTCGATCGACCCCGCGGTCGGCGCGTCGAGCCCCGCCACCAGATTGAGCAGGGTGGACTTGCCGCAGCCCGACGCCCCCAGGAGGGTGACGAACTCGCCCGGCGCGACATCGAGGCTGATGTCGTCGAGGACGAGTTGCCGCCCCCCGGGCGTGGCGAAGGACTTCGACACGTGCTCGATGCGTGCCGCGTGCTCCGGCGGAGCGGTCTCGGAACCGGAATCCGTCCGGCCCTTCGGCAGTGTGGTGCTGGCCATGGTCGTCACCTCCTGGGATTCAACGCGTACGGCTTACTTGACGCCGAGTCCGGCATCGGTGGCCCCGGGCTTGCCCTCGGTCTTCAGGACCTTGTTCAGACTCGTCAGGTCGTAGATCCCCGCCAGGTCGGGCTCCTTCAGCAGCCCGGCCTCCACCGCGTAGTCGGCCTGCGTCTTCAGCGTCGAGGCCAGCGGGTCGTCGAGGAACGTGATCGACGGCCAGGCGCCGTCGATGATCTCCTTCGGCAGCTCCTTGCCGGTCAGCGCCTTCAGCCGGGCGTTGGCGGACGCCTTGGCCCGGTTCGGGTCGGCGTTGATCCAGGCATTGGTCTTCACCGTGCCGCGGACGAACGCCTCCACCACGTCCGGGTGGTCCTTCAGGAACTTCTGGGAGACGATCACATGGGTGATCACGAACTTCTTGTCCGGCCAGAGCGTCGACTCGTCCAGCAGGACCTTCGCACCCTGGGCGACCAGCCGGGACGCGGTCGGCTCGGGAGCCCAGGCGCCGTCTATGGAGCCCGACTTGTAGGCGTCCGGGGCGATCTTGTTGTCGGTACGGACCACGGAGACGTCGCCCTTGCCGCTCTGCGGGTCGGTCTTCCAGCCCCGGGTGGAGATCCAGTTGAGGAAGGCCACGTCCTGGGTGTTGCCGAGCTGCGGGGTGGCGATCTTCTTGCCCTTGAGGTCGTCCAGGGTCTTGATCTTGTCGGGGTTGACCACCAGCTTCACCCCGCCGGACGCCGAGCCCGCGACGATCCGCAGATTCTTCCCCTTGGACTTGGTGAAGCCGTTCACCGCGGGGGAGGGGCCGATGAAGCCGATGTCGATGGAGCCCGCGTTCAGCGCCTCGATCTCCGAGGGACCGGCGTTGAACGTGGTCGACTTGATCTGGGTGCCGCCCAGCTCCTTCTGGAGGATGCCCTCCTGCTCGCCGACGAGCGCGGTGGCATGGGTCAGATTGGGGAAGTAGCCCACGCGAACGGAGTCCGCGGAGAGCTTCTCACCCTTGGCGACGGGGGCCTTGTCGTCCTTGTCGGCCTTCTCGGAACCGTAGCCGCAGGACGCGAGGGCCCCGATCAGCAGCGGCAGTGCGGCGGCCGCGACGAGCGAGCGACGCAGCGGAGTTCTGGATCGGGCAATGGCAGGCACGCGAGGGTTTCCTCTCGTAAGCCCCGGCGCACCCGCCGCGCGGGCGCGGCGACCGGGACATGGGTGGTGGATGCAGCCGTCCGGAACGGACGGATCGGGCTGGTCGGGCGACGGGTCATCCCGCACATCGCGCGACACCCCCCGATCCGGAGCCGAGCCTGCCGCTGCCCACCCGGCCACCCTCGACGGCGAAGGTGGCGAATACATTTCTCATCAGAAGTCCCACTCCGCGTCCTGGCCGGTCGTGGTGTTCGGGTCCGCCGGGGCGGCCCTGTCGGCGGTGGCGAAGGAATCGCCCGCCATCCCGGCCGCCAGCGTCGTGCCGTCGGCCGGGTCGATCAGAAGGAAGGAACCGGTACGCCGGGACTCCGCGTAGGAGTCCAGGGCGATCGGCTCCGCGGTCCGCACCTTCACCAGACCGATGTCATTGGCGACCAGCTTCCCGGGCTCCGGGTGGTGGGAGAGATCGTCCAGGGTGACCCGGGCCGGTATCTCCTTGACGATCGCCTTCACCGTCCGCGTGGTGTGCTTCAGCAGCACCCGGTGGCCCACGGTCAGCGGCTGGTCGGCGACATGGCAGACCGTCGCCTCCAGGTCCTGGCCCGGCTCGGGAGCGTCCGCGGTCGGCACGATCAGATCACCGCGCGAGATGTCGATGTCGTCCTCCAGCAGGAGGGTCACCGACTGCGGGGTCCAGGCGACGTCCACCCGCTCGCCCAGCAGATCGATCGCCTTCACGGTGGAGGTCCGCCCGCCCGGCAGGACCGTCACGGACTCACCGGTACGGAACGTGCCCGCCGCGATCTGCCCCGCGTACCCCCGGTAGTCCGGGTGTTCGGCGCTCTGCGGCCGGATCACGTACTGCACCGGCAGCCGGGCGTGGCAGGACGCCAGATCATGGCTGACCGGCACGGTCTCCAGATGCTCCAGCACCGTGGGGCCGCCGTACCAGTCCATCGTCGCCGAGGGCTCGACCACATTGTCCCCGGCCAGTGCCGAGATCGGGATCGCGGTGATCTCGGGGACCCCGAGCGCCGTGGCGTACGCGGTGAACTCCTCGGCGATCGAGGCGAACACCTCCTCCGCGTAGTCCACGAGGTCCATCTTGTTGACCGCCAGCACCACATGCGGCACCCGCAGCAGGGCGGCGACGGCGGCATGCCGGCGGGTCTGCTCGACCACACCGTTCCGGGCGTCGACCAGGACCACCGCGAGATCGGCGGTGGACGCCCCGGTGACCATGTTCCGGGTGTACTGCACATGCCCGGGGGTGTCCGCGAGGATGAACCGCCGCCGGGGCGTGGCGAAGTAGCGGTAGGCGACATCGATGGTGATGCCCTGCTCCCGCTCGGCCCGCAGACCGTCGGTGAGCAGCGCCAGGTCGGGGCCCTCGGCGCCCCGGCTCCGCGAGGCGTGCTCGACCGCCTCCAACTGGTCGGTCAGGACCGACTTGGAGTCATGGAGCAGCCGTCCGACCAGGGTCGACTTACCGTCGTCGACCGAACCGGCGGTGGCGAACCGCAGCAGCGTCGTCGCCGACAGCAGCGCGTCCGCCGCGCTCGTACCGTCGGTGGTGGGGGTGGATGTCATGATCTAGAAATAGCCTTCCCGCTTGCGGTCCTCCATCGCCGCCTCGGACAACTTGTCGTCCGCGCGGGTAGCGCCCCGTTCCGTGAGCCGGGACGCCGCGATCTCCGCGATCACCGCTTCCAGGGTGGTGGCGTCCGAGTCCACGGCACCGGTGCACGACATGTCGCCGACCGTGCGGTAGCGCACCAGCCGCCGCTCCACCGGCTCGTCGTCGGCCGCACCGCCCCAGTCCCCGCCGGTCAGCCACATCCCGTTCCGGGCGAAGACGTCCCGCTCATGGGCGAAGTAGATCTCCGGCAGCTCGATCTTCTCCCGGGCGATGTACTGCCAGACGTCCAGCTCGGTCCAGTTGGAGAGCGGGAAGACCCGGACGTGCTCGCCCGGCGCGTGGCGGCCGTTGTAGAGCTGCCACAGCTCCGGCCGCTGCCGCCGGGGGTCCCACTGCGAGAACTCGTCCCGGAGCGAGAACACCCGTTCCTTCGCCCGCGCCTTCTCCTCGTCGCGCCGCCCGCCGCCGAAGACCGCGTCGAACCGCTCGGCCGCGATCTTCTCGGTCAGCGGCAGGGTCTGCAGCGGATTACGGGTCCCGTCCGGGCGCTCCCGCAGCACCCCCCGGTCGATGTAGTCCTGGACCGACGCCACATGCAGCCGCAGCCCGTGCCGCGCCACCGCCCGGTCGCGGTAGTCCAGTACCTCGGGGAAGTTGTGCCCGGTGTCCACGTGCAACAGGGCGAACGGCACCTTCGCCGGGGCGAACGCCTTCAGCGCCAGATGCAGCATCACGATGGAGTCCTTGCCGCCGGAGAACAACACCACCGGCCGCTCGAACTCGCCCGCCACCTCGCGGAAGATATGCACCGACTCCGACTCGAGGGAGTCCAGGTGCGTGAGCGCGTACGGACTGTCGTCCACGTCCTGGCTCGCACCCGTCACCACGCCACTCACACCAGGCCCCTCTCGGCCAGCAACGCCCATACCGCGTCCGCGGACTGGGCCACGGTCTGGTTCTGGGACTCGATCCGCAGATCGGGGGAGTCCGGTACCTCGTACGGATCGTCCACACCGGTCAGCCCGGTCAGCTCACCCGCCGCCTGCTTGGCGTAGAGCCCCTTCACATCCCGCTCGGAGCAGACGTCCACCGGCGTCGCCACATGCACCTCGGCGTAGCCGGTGCCCTCGGCCTGGTGGCGCTTGCGGACCGCCGCACGGCTCTCCTCGTACGGCGCGATCACCGGTACCAGGACGATCACCCCGTGCGAGGCGAGCAGCTCGGCGACGAAACCGATCCGCCGCACATTGGTGTCCCGGTCGGCCCGGTCGAAACCCAGCCCGGCGGAGAGGAACTCACGGATCTCGTCTCCGTCGAGTACCTCGGTACGCCGCCCGCGGGCCCGCAGCCGGCCGGCGACCTCGTGCGCGATCGTGGTCTTTCCGGCGCTCGGCAGGCCGGTGAGCCAGATCGTGGCCCCGGTCATGTCATTCTCCGATTCGTCATCAGCGGCTTCGTCATCGGTGGCGGAACGGCGCGGCCCGTGTCGGCCCGCCGTGGTCCGTCCTGTCGTCGGCGGTCAGCCGTGCAGCCCGCATTCGGTCTTGCCGCGCCCGGCCCAGCGTCCGGCGCGGGCGTCCTCCCCCGCCGCCACCCGGCGGGTGCAGGGGGCGCAGCCCACGGAGGCGTAGCCGTCCATCAGCAGTGGATTGGTCAGTACCCCGTGCTCGGCCACATAGGCGTCCACGTCGTCCTGAGTCCAGCGGGCGATCGGCGAGATCTTCACCTTCCGCCGCCGCTCGTCCCAGCCCACCACCGGGGTGTTCGCCCGGGTCGGGGACTCGTCGCGGCGCAGCCCGGTCGCCCAGGCGTCGTAACCCGCCAGCCCCTCCTCCAGCGGCCTGACCTTGCGCAGCGCGCAGCAGAGGTCCGGGTCGCGGTCGTGCAGCCGCGGCCCGTACTCGGCGTCCTGCTCGGCGACGGTCTGCCGGGGCGTGAGAGTGATCAGCCGGACGTCCATCACGGCCTCGACCGCGTCCCGGGTACCGATGGTCTCCGGGAAGTGGTAGCCGGTGTCCAGGAAGACCACGTCCACGCCGGGCCTGGCCCGGGCGGCGAGATGGGCCACGACCGCGTCCTCCATGGAGGAGGTGACACAGAACCGGTCGCCGAAGGTCTCGGCGGCCCAGGTGAGGATCTCCAGCGCCGGAGCGTCCTCCAGTTCGTGCCCGGCCCGCTCGGCCAGGGCCCGTAGCCCGGCCGTCTCCGTGACCGTCATATCGTGTCCTTTCCCCCGTCACCGCTGCCGCGCTCGCGCAGCCCCCGGGCGAGCAGCCCGAGGAACTTCAGCTGAAAGCCCCGGTTGCACGCGGCACACTCCCAGGCGCCGTGCCCCTGCTCGTTGGGCCGCAGATCCTCGTCCCCGCAGTAGGGGCAGTAGAACGGCGCCGCCCGCTCGCTCATCGTGTACCGCCCTCGGGGGCACCGATCACTCTGTTCGCTTCTCCGCTCGCGCGGCGCTGTGCGGGTTTCGTCGTCGTCCGCGGCCCGGCTGCCGCGCGCGCGTCGCTCACGAGAGGGCCTCTTCCGATGCCCGCGCCGCCCACTGGGCGAACCGCTCGCCGTCCTCGCGCTGCTCCTGGAAGCGGCGCAGGACCCGCTCGACATAGTCCGGGAGGCCGTCGGAGGTGACCTTCAGGCCGCGGACCTTGCGGCCGAAGCCGGGCTCCAGGCCGAGGGCGCCGCCGAGGTGGACCTGGTAGCCCTCGACCTGGCGGCCGTCGTCGTCCAGGACCAGCTGGCCCTTGAGACCGATGTCCGCCACCTGGATCCGGGCGCAGGCGTTGGGGCAGCCGTTGAGGTTGATGGTGATCGGCTGGTCGAACTCCGGCAGCCGTCGCTCCAGTTCGTCGATGAGGGACGCACCGCGGCCCTTGGTCTCGACGATCGCCAGCTTGCAGAACTCGATACCGGTGCAGGCCATGGTGCCCCGCCGGAACGGCGACGGCGTGACCCGCAGATCGAGCGCCTCCAGCCCGGCGACGACCGAGTCGACCTGGTCCTCCTCGACATCGAGGACGATCATCTTCTGCTCGGCCGTGGTACGGACCCGGCCGGAGCCGTGCGCCTCCGCCAGATCGGCGATCTTGGTGAGGATCGTGCCGTCCACCCGGCCGACGCGCGGCGCGAAGCCGATGTAGAACCGGCCGTCCAGCTGGCGGTGGACACCGACGTGGTCACGCCACTGCTGTACGGGTACCTCGGGCGCGGGCCCGTCGGAGAGCTTGCGCAGCAGGTACTGGTCCTCCAGCACCTGGCGGAACTTCTCCGGCCCCCAGTCGGCGACCAGGAACTTCAGCCGGGCCCGGTTGCGGAGCCGGCGGTAGCCGTAGTCGCGGAAGATGGAGATGACGCCCTCGTAGACGTCCGGGACGTCGTCCAGCGACACCCAGACACCGAGCCTGACCCCGAGCTTGGGGTTGGTGGAGAGCCCGCCGCCGACCCAGACGTCGAAGCCGGGGCCCTGCTCGGGGTGGTTCACCCCGACGAAGGAGATGTCGTTGATCTCATGGGCCACATCCAGCAGCGGCGAGCCGGAGATCGCGGACTTGAACTTCCGCGGCAGGTTGGAGAAGTCCTTGTTGCCGACGATCCGGCGGTAGATCTCGTCGATCGCGGGCGTGCCGTCGATGATCTCGTCCGCGGCGATCCCGGCGACCGGGGAACCCAGGATGACGCGGGGGGTGTCACCGCACGCCTCCGTGGTGGAGAGCCCGACGGCCTCCAGGCGCCGCCAGATCTCCGGCATGTCCTCGATCCGGATCCAGTGGTACTGGACGTTCTGCCGGTCGGTGATGTCGGCGGTGCCGCGGGCGAACTCCTCGGAGATCTCCCCGATCACCCGGAGCTGGCGGGTGGTCAGCCGGCCGCCGTCGATCCGGACCCGGAGCATGAAGTAGCTGTCGTCCAGCTCCTCCGGCTCCAGGATCGCGGTCTTCCCGCCGTCGATCCCGGGCTTGCGCTGGGTGTACAGACCCCACCAGCGCATCCGGCCGCGGAGGTCGGCGCCGTCGATGGAGTCGAAACCCCGCTTGGCGTAGATCGTCTCAATGCGTGTCCGCACATTGAGACCGTCGTCGTCCTTCTTCGTCTGCTCGTTGGCGTTGAGGGGCGTCAAATGGCCCGCGGCCCACTGTCCTTCGCCGCGGTGGCGGCCGGCCTTGCGGCGGGCGGCTGCGGGAGCGGGCTTGTCCGGTGTGGCGGCCATGGCGGTATGTCCTTCGGGGCAACGGGAGGGCGGCTCGCGACCGCACACTGACGGTCCGCGCGACGGTGCGCGGGGTGCGGAAGTGCGGTGAGTGGCAGGCGGAGAACAGGCGCAGGTCGGGCGGTGTACGGGGCGATCTGGCGGTGTTCAGTCGAAAGTGGTGCGAACGCGCAGGTGGAGCGGGCGGGAGGATCGGCGTGCTCGGCGGATCGGACGGCGGAATGCTCGGCTGGCGACGGCTACCTGAGGGAGCGGTGGTGCTGGGCTGTCAGCAGGCGGGACAGATGGCGCTGGACATGCGGCCGTGGTCGACGTGCCGCCGACTCACCAAGGCAATTCCAGCTCGAGACATGACGGAAGCGTGGCACGGCGATTGGAGGAGAGTCCACCGTAATCCAGATGGTGGACAAAAGTATCTCGTACTATGAGACGTGTGGCGGTGGTCACGCGATGGCGCGTTCCCGGAGGTCGGCCGGGTGTAGAGGAGGGGTGGCGGACGGTCCCGGGGGGTGTTTGGGGGTGTAAGGCGGACGTGTGCCGGGCGTACGGCCCGGGGTGCGCGGGAGGCGCCCGTACGCGGAAGCGCGTACGGCCCCTCGGGGCGGGTCGCCCGGGGGCCGTACGGGTGGGTGTGCGCGGGGGATGCGCGGGTGCGGTGTAGCGAGTGCGGTGTACGGGTGGGTCGCGCGGCTCAGCCGTGGGCGCCGGGCCACGGGCCCGGGGTCGCCGTCTCCGGCTCCTCGCCGACCTTGGTGTCGAAGAGGGCGAAGCCGCGCCGCCGGTAGTTCTCCATGGCGTGCGGACCGTCCTTCGAGCAGGTGTGCAGCCAGACCCGCTTGGTCGGGGGGAGGTCGGGCCAGCGGTCCGCCAGATCCCAGGCGCGGGCGGTCGCCACGCTCAGCAGATGCCCGCCGATCCGGCGGCCCCGGAAGGCGGCGATCAGCCCGAAGTAGACGATCTCCACCGAGCCGTCGCCGTCGGTCGCCAGCTCGGCGTACCCGGCGGGCGTACCCCGCTCGTACGCCACCCAGGTCTCGGTCCCGGGTCGGCCGAGCGCCGCCTCCCACTCGGCGTAGGTCATCCCCAGCCGGTCGGTCCAGGTCACGTCCCCGCCGACGGCCGAGTACAGGAACCGGCTGAACTCGGGCGACGGGACCTCGGACCGGACGACCGTGACATCGGGCCCCACGGGGGCGGCGGGCCGCAGATCGGCGGGCGAGGTCTGCTCAAGGGACCAGGTGGTGACGGTGATGCTCATGCCCCCAGGGAACCACGGGGTCGCCGCGTGCCGCGGGGTGGGGGTGCCGGTGGCCTCCCCCCCCCGCCCCGGAGGGCCTTGGCCCTTCCGGACACCGCCCTACCAGCCGGGCCCCGCCCGGCGGCCCGATGTTGTTCGCGGTCCGCGGCCCGTCGGTGGCTTGTCGCGCAGTTCCCCGCGCCCCTGAATGCCCTTCCCGGCGCCGCCGCTGGAAGGGGCCGGCCCTTGGAAAGGGGGCCGGCTTCTTTACGGGGGCGGCGAGAGGGGCGACCCGGGTGGCGCTGGGGTCCCGTCGTCGAAACGGCGCGGCACCTCGCCGTGGCGGCGACTGTGCTTTCCCGGCTGCGGCCCGTGGTGGGCTTGTCGCGCAGTTCCCCGCGCCCCTGAATGCCCTTCCCGGCGCCGACCCTGGCAGGGGGACTGGTTCTCTTTGTGAGGGCGGTGAGAGGGGTGACCCGGGTGGCGCTGGGGTCCCGTCGTCGAAACGGCGCGGCACCGCGCCGTGGCGGCGACTGTGCTTTCCCGGCTGCCGCCCGTGGTGGGCTGGTCGCGCAGTTCCCCGCGCCCCCGAACGCTCTCCCCGGCGCCGCCCCTGGAAGGTGACCGGGCCCCTTTATGAGGGCGGCGAGAGGGCGACCAGGGGTCCGGCGGGCGGCGGGCTCCGGGTGGGGGTCAGTCGCGGGTGTGGTTCTCCGGGGACCAGACCCGGGCGCAGGCGCGGCATTCGAGCATGCCGTCGAGGCGTGTGCCGTTGTTCACCGTGGTCACCCGGAAGCCGCCGCACCCCGGGCAGTCGCGGCCGTCGCGGTTGGCCCACCGGGGCCTGGGGCGCCAGCGTGTCAGGGCCCAGGTGACTCCGATGATCGCGACGACCAGTACCGCCAGCAGGATTCCCCCGAGCACGGCCCCACCCCTTCAGCCTCTTCGGTCACGGCTTCCGACGTGGCGCATCGTAGCGCCCGGGGTCAGGGGCCCTCGGGCGGCCCGTCCTCCGGGTCCGGTGCCGGGTGGCGGATCTCGACCTCGACGGTCTCGGCGAACCGGTACGGGCGGCTGGTGATCACATGTGGCAGCTGTCGGCGCAGCCGGGACAGTTCGGCGCGTACCGTCACCGTTCTGGTCGGGTCGCCGAAGAGGTCCTCCGCGAGCTGGGCCGCGGTCCGGCCCTCGCGGTGGGCCGCCAGCCGGCCCAGCAGCTCCGCGTGGCGGGGGCTCAGCTCCTGAACCCAGCTGCCCGCCGCGCCGTGCACGGTCGCCGACGCGTACCGGGGCCGGGTGAGGTCGACGACGACCCGGGCCACCGGTCCCGGCCCGCCGGGTTCCGTCACCCGGATCAGCCAGCCGCCGGGCACCGGCTCGACATCGGCCATGCCCAGCGACGCCAGCCAGAACCGGCCCGTCGACGGGGGCCGGGGGAGCTGGATCCGGCCCGGGGGCGGCGGCATCCCGATCACGGCGGCGGGCCAGCCGTTGCCGTCGGTGATCAGGGCCCGGCCGGTCATCCGGCCCAGCAGCGGCGACGCCACGGCCCGCAGCCGTTCCAGGGCCGTCTGGTGGCGCTGGCGCAGTTCCGCCTCGGCCAGCCGGGCCACCGTCGTGACCAGGGGCAGCACCGTGGGGTGGAGGGTGTTCTGGGGGCCGCTGACATTGACCACGCCGAGCAGGCGGCCGTCGCGCGGGTCGGTGACCGGTGCCCCGGCGCAGGTCCAGGAGTGGTACGCGGCGACGAAGTGCTCCGCCGCGTGGACGTGGACCGGCCGCCGGGTGACCAGGACGGTGCCGACCGCCGTGGTCCCGGCGAGCGGCTCGCTCCAGTCGGAGCCGATCACGAAGCCGTGCGCGTCGCCCTTGCGCAGGACCGCGGCCGTGCCCTCGCGCCAGAGCAGCCGGGCGTCCGCGTCGGCGACGGTGACGATGTGCTGGGCCGCGTCCGCGATGGTGACCAGCGCCTCGCGCAGGACCGGCAGCACCGTACGGAGCGGGGAGTCGCAGCGCCGCCGCTCGATCTCCTCCCGGGGCAGCAGCCCGCCCCGGGCGCCGCGCTCCGGATCGAGCCCGCCGTCCAGCAGCCGCCGCCACGAGGCGCCGATGTCGGACCGGGGGCCGAGGGCGGTACGGCGTCCGTCGAGTGCGGCGTCCCGGATGCCCCGGAGTACCCGTCCGGCCTCCGCCGGTTCCATCGCGGCGAGTCTGGCCAGATCGATCGGCGTGGTCTGCACGACGCGGGGGTCCTCCTCGGCGTGAAACGGATCGGGCACCGCGATACGGCTGATTCGCGGCAAGCGTTGCAACCCTCTGCAACTCTCGCGAATGGGTGTTCATCTGTACGAAAGTGAACGGCGCGAGGGGTGGTGCCGTGTCGGCGCAGCACCACCCCGACCATGATCATCTTTGCGTCCCGTGCCCGCAACCGCCGGGGCCAAATCCTTTTGACCACGGTACGGCCCCCGGCCGCGCGCCCCATCGGCGGGGCGGCCCGCCGGAGCGGCCCGCCGAGGAGCCCGCGCACCCCCCGGACGCGCCGGACCGGCCCGTCCGGGAGCCCGCGTCCCCCGCCCGCGGCAGGGCGGAGCCCTGTACCCCGCTCAGACCACCGCCCGCGCCCGGTCCACCACCGCGCCCGTCGCCAGGCCGTGCGGCAGGGTCCCGAAAGCCGCGCCCCAGTCGCCGCCGAGCCGGGAGGCGCAGAACGCGTCCGACACCTCCGGCGGCGCCCAGCGCACCAGCAGCGACCCCTGGAGGACCAGCGCCATCCGCTCCACCAGCCGCCGCGCCCGGCCCTCGACGCCCTCCAGATCCGCGAGTTCGGTCAGCAGATCCTTGATCGCCCGGTCCAGCCGGTGGTCCGCGCCCCGGGCGAGCCCCACCTCCCGCAGATACGCGTCGAGCGCACCCGGCTCCCGCTGGAGCGCCCGCAGTACGTCCAGGGCCTGCACATTGCCGGAGCCCTCCCAGATCGAGTTCAGCGGTGCCTCGCGCAGCAGCCGGGGCAGCCCGGACTCCTCCACGTAGCCGTTGCCGCCCAGACACTCCAGCGCCTCGCCCACCATCGGCGTGGACCGCTTCGTCACCCAGTACTTGGCGGCGGGCACCGCGATCCGCAGCAGCGCCCGCTCCGGGTCCGTATCGGCGTCGTACGCCGCCGCGAGCCGCATCGCCAGCACCGTCGCCGCCTCCGACTCCAGCGCCAGATCGGCCAGTACGTTCCGCATCAGCGGCTTGTCGATCAGCGGCCCGCCGAAGGCGTGGCGGTACGCCGAGTGGTGGATCGCCTGGGCCAGCGCCTGCCGCATCTGCGCCGCCGAGCCCAGGACGCAGTCCAGCCGGGTCGCCGCGACCATCTCGATGATGGTGGGCACCCCGCGCCCCTCGTCGCCGACCCGGCGGGCCAGGGTCGTACCGTCGAACTCCACCTCCGCCGACGCGTTCGAACGGTTGCCCAGCTTGTCCTTCAGACGCTGGATCCGGAACGCGTTGCGGGACCCGTCCGCCAGCACCCTCGGCACCAGGAAGCACGTCAGCCCCTCCGGCGCCTGTGCCAGGACCAGGAATCCGTCCGACATCGGTGCCGAGCAGAACCATTTGTGCCCGGTCAGCCGGTATTCGTCCCCGCCGCCCGGCACCGGTTCGGCGCGGGTGGTGTTGGCCCGGACGTCGCTGCCGCCCTGCTTCTCCGTCATGCCCATCCCGAACAGGACACCCGGCTTACGGGCCGCGGGCACCAGCCCCGCCTCGTAGCCGCGGGACGTCAGCCGGGGCTCCCACTCGGCGGCCAGGGCCGGGTCCGTCCGCAACGCGGGTACGGCCGCGTGCGTCATCGACACCGGACAGCCGTGACCCGCCTCCACCTGCGACCAGACCAGAAAACCCGCCGCCCGGCGGACATGCCCGGCCGGGCGGCCCCAGGCGTCGGTGAGCCCGGCGCCGACGGCGTGCCCGAGCAGCCGGTGCCAGGCCGGATGGAACTCCACCTCGTCGATCCGCTCGCCGTACCGGTCATGGGTCCGCAGCCGGGGCGGACACTCGTTCGCCAGCCGCCCCCACTCCTGCGCCTGGGCCGATCCGGCCGCCGTACCGAGCTCCGTCAGCTCCGTACGGACCTCCTCCGCCAGCTCCGGCCCGACATGCCGGGCGACCGCCTCGCCCAGCGCGCGGTCGGAACCGAAGACGTCGTATCCCACCAGGGGCGGAGCCTGGTTGGTCACTGTGCGGGTGCTGGTCTCCATGCCGATACGGTAAGGAGGTGCAGGCAGCAAACGAAACACCCGAACGGCATTCGGGGCGGCTCCAGCGAGCCCGGGTCCTCTACCGCAACGTCTCGAAGCGGAAGATGGTCTGGCTGCTGCTGAAGGACACCGTCAACTCGTGTATCGAGTACCGGATCCTCGGGCTGGCGGCGGAGGCGGCGTTCTTCACCCTGCTGTCGCTGCCGCCCCTGATGCTCGGACTCCTCGGCCTTCTGGGCTATATCGACTCGTGGACCGACACCACCACCGTCGCCTCCATCGAGAAGAACATCCTCAACGCCGTGGGGACCGTGCTCTCCGAACGGGGCGTCAACGAGATCGCCAAACCCCTGCTGGCCGATGTCACCCACGGCGGCCGGCCCGATCTGATCTCGATCGGCTTCGCCATCGCGCTCTGGTCGGGCTCCCGGGCGGTGAACGTCTTCATCGACACCATCACCGTCATGTACGGACTCGACGGGCACCGGGGCATCGTCGCGACCCGGCTGCTGGCGTTTCTGCTCTATCTCGTCGCCCTGCTGATCGGGGCGGTGGTGCTGCCGCTGGCGGCCGTGGGACCCGACCGGGTGGTCGAACTCGTCCCCTGGGGCACGACGCTCGTCACGATCCTCTACTGGCCCGTGGTCCTGTTGCTCAGCATCGCCTTCCTGACGACGCTCTACCACGTCTCCGTCCCGGTCCGCTCGCCCTGGATCGAGGACGTCCCGGGCGCGCTGGTGGCGATCGGGATGTGGGTGGCGGGCAGCGCGCTGCTCCGGGTCTACATCACCAGTACGGTCGAGGGCCCCACCATCTACGGCTCGCTCGCCGCGCCCATCGCCGTCCTGCTGTGGATCGGGATCTCCGCCTTCGCCGTACTCGTCGGCGCCGCCGTCAACGCGGCCATCGACCGGGTCTGGCCGTCCGTCGCGACCGCCGCCGCGCGCGCCGCCAACGACCGGCTCCGGGAGGCGCAGGCGGTGGAGGTGCTGGCCAAGGCGCAGGCGGCCAGGCTGTACGACACCTACGCCGACGACGGCGACGACGACCCGGACGGCGACGGCGACGAGGGCGACGGCGGGCCGGGCGACATGCCGTCCGAGTTCCCGGAGCGCTGGTCCCGCTTCCTGCCCCCGGACGACGTCCGGTCCCGGCTGCACACCGCCAAACCGCCCGCCGGGGAGCGCCCGGGGCCGAACGACATCACGGGCGGCCCGCCCGCGTCCGCGTACCCCCAGCACCCCCAGTACCCGCCGCGCCCGCAGCATCCCCCGTACCCGGGCCGCCCCTCGGCCCACAAGCCGGACCGGCCGTCCGGCGACGAACGACGGTAACGGGCGGTAACGTCGAAGCCATGGAATCCGGGTACGCCGAACGGCCCTCGGCGGTCCCCGGTGCGATCGTCTGGACCAAGGGACCGGTCAGGGCGGCGTCCGCGGCCCGGCCGGTACTCCCCGACGGCTGTATGGATCTGCTGTGGACCCCCGGCAGGCTGTACGTCGCCGGACCCGACACCCGGGCCTATGCCCCCGGGTCCGGCGCGGGCGTCCGCCACGTGGGCGTACGGTTCGCCCCCGGTACGGCCCCCGCGCTGCTGGGGATCCCGGCCCGCGAACTGCGCGACCGGCGGGTCGAACTGGCCGATCTCCACGGCGCCGCCCGGGCCCGGCGGCTCGTCGAACGGATCGACACGGCCGCCGACCCGGTGGCCGCCCTGGAGGCGCTGGCCGTCCGGATCGCCGCAGCCCGGGACGCCGAGGGCCGGGGACCCGACCCGCTGACGGCCCGGATCGTCCGCCTCCTCGACGGCGGCTCGACGGTCGCCGCGACGGCCGAGGCGACAGGGCTCGGCGTCCGGCGGCTGCACCGCCGCTCCCTGGAGGTCTTCGGCTACGGCCCCAAGACCTTGGCCCGGATACTCCGCCTCCAGCGCGCCCTCGCCCTGATCGGCCGGGGCACGCCCCACGCGACCGCGGCGGTCTCGGCGGGCTATGCCGACCAGGCGCATCTCGCCCGCGAGATGCGCCTGCTGTCGGGTCTGACGCTCAGCTCCTACTGGGCGTCCGCGAAGAGCGACACGCCCATCCCGTCGGGATCGAGCACCACGGCGTAGCGCTGCCCCCAGACCGCGTCCCACGGCGCGAGATGCGACGCGTACCCGGCGCCGACCAACTCGTCGTGGAGCGCGTCCACGGCGGCGGCCCCCTCGCACCGGAACGCCAGCCCGATCCGCTCCCCGCCGACGGGCCTGGTCCAGGACGGGTCGTACGACGTGATGACCTCCTCGGTGTCCCACAGCACCCGCACCCCACCGGGCGTGGTGGCCTCCGCATGCGGGGCCCCGTCGGAGTCGGCGGGCACGTCGAGCCCGAGTCGGCGGTAGAAGGCGAGTGATGCGGCCATGTCGGAGACGACGAGGCTGATGGCGTCGAGTCGTGCGTTCATGCCGCTCACGGTAGGCGCCCGGCCGGAACCGGGTCTTGAACCTTTCGGACACGGGCGGGGCGGCGGCGCGGCCGAAAGGTCGAACCCGCCGGACCCGAGTCCGGGCTCGGGTGGCCGACGGTCAGGCGTAGGTGAGCCAGATGGCGTCCGTCGTCCCTCGGTACCAGTCGCCCGCGTTGTACAGGAAGACATCGCTCCAACCCACGTTTCTGCCCGGCCGAGCCTGGAAGGTCGTCCCCAGACACGCGGTGGAGTAGCCGGCGCTGAGGAAGGTGTCCGGGCAGCTCGTCGGCGTTCCGTGGGTCGACTGGACGACGGCTTGCATCCGGATCGCGTTGGGGGCGTGGTTCGTGACCACCAGAACCGGCTGGATGTAGTTGGCGCTGCCGAGGACGAAACAGGTCTGGTAGATCACGCGGGTCGTCACCGGATGGTGGGTCGTCGATCCGCATTTGGTGGTCCAGCCGGGGTTCCACGGCTGCCACCGGCCGGTGTTCGCGGCGGCCTGCGGCGCCGTCACGAGCATGGTCGCGAGCACGGCCGCGACGGCCGTCAGGAGGGCGATGGTTCTCGATCTGGTCATGGTGGTCCTTCCCGTCTCGGAGTCCGGAGGAGCCGCCCCTTCGAAGCGGGGCCGGTGAAGTCGCGCGACCGGTGGGGCTTCTGCCGGGTGCCTCGCTTCACCGTACGGACGGGGCCGGACGGGTGATGTCGTCGTACGGCACGCGTGGCCGGAAGCCCTCGGCGGCCGGTGGGGCGGTCAATGGGAGCAGCACAGCGGGGGTACCGGCCCAAGGATCGAGGCTCCAGCGATGACCGAACTCCCCGACGAGGCACCCCGGGCGGGCGCCGCGGACCCCGTCGCGCGGCGGCGGGTGGCGCGGGCCGTGCGGAGCGCCGTGGGGGTACTGGGTGCCCTCGCCGTGCTCCCCGCGGCCCTGGCCTTCGGGTCGCCGTCCGCCACCGCGACACCGGGGCTCGGGCCCGTACCCAGGCCGACCGGGCCCGTGGTGGCCCCGGGACCCGGGCCCGTCGAACCGGGGCCCGGGCTGCCGCGCCCCGATATCACCACCGCCGACGAACCGGGGGCCGCGCCGCCCGCGAGGCCGGTCGCGCTGGTGACGCTCGGGGACGGCTTCCTCGCCGGGGAAGGAGCGCGCTGGGCCGGGAACGCGGAGGGGCTCGGCGGCGACGGCGGCGTTCCGGCCGCGCTGCGCGACGCCACGGACCGGACCAGGACCGGGGCGTCCGGAGCCGTACCGCCACGGGTCTATACCGACGACTGCCGCCGCTCCGATGTCCTCACCCTCACCACGGATACCGTCCACCACCACAACATCGCCTGTTCGACCGCCGGGGCCGAGGCGCCGTCCCGGGCCGTACGGAGCCACGAGGCGCAGCTCGAACAGTTGCGGAAGCTGGCCGCCCGGTACGACGTACGGACCGTCGTCGTCTCGATCGGTGGTGACGACGTCCGGCTGACGGACACCATGAAGGCATGCGCCGCCGCCTGGCGCGACCGTACCGACTGCTCGACCGACCGGCGGATCACCGGCCCGGCGGCCGAGCGCGTCGCGGCGGTCGGGGAGAAGGTGGCGGCGGCCGTCGCGTCGGTACGGGCGGCGGCCGATGGCACCGGTTCGCTGCCACGGGTCGTCGTCCAGTCGTATCCGCTGCCGCTGGCCTCGGGAGACCCGGACGCGACGACCCGGCTCGACGAGAACGGCCGGGACCGCTGGGGCGTCGCGGGCTGCCCCTTCTACGACCGTGATCTGCGCTGGCTCGCCACCGGGGTCGGCGGCGCGCTCAACGACCGGATCAGGGCCGCCGCCCGCCGCTCCGGCGCCGACTTCGTGGACGTCGGCGGGCTGCTCGAAGGCCACCAGGTCTGCGGCGGCCGGGCGGCGCGGACCGCCTTCGCCGCCGACGGGACGATCGCCTCGCCCGGCGCCGAACGGGCGGAGTGGGCCCGGTACGTCCCCCGGACCGCGGCCGAACCCCCCGCCGACGAGGCCCGGGAGGTCCTCCACCCCAACTACTACGGGCAGCGCGCGTTGAAGCGGTGCCTGGGGGAGGTCGTGGCGCGGCTGGCGGCCGTACCGGGGGCCGCGCCCGTCGAGGCGGTCTGCCGGGGCGCGGCCGGGATCGCGCCGGAGGACATCGCCGTGACTTTCCCGGCCGCGACCGGCTGACCCGGGTACGCGGGCGGACGGCACCCGTGCCCCGCCGGAGGAGATCCGGCGGGGCACGGGTATGCGCGCGGGCGCCTCGGAGGCCCGGGACCTTCCGGGCGGGCGGGCCCGGTCCCGTAACGTCAGCCGGTCGCCGCCACCGCCCCCGTCCCGGCCGGGCGGGCCTTCGCCGGGATCAGCAGCCGCTCCGCCAACTCCCCGAAGACCAGGCCGAACACCGCCCACAGCGTGGCCTGTACGGCGAGTGTCGCGAGCCGGAACTCCCACAGCACAGCCGCCGGGAACCCCTTCGGCACCTCGTCGAACGACGGCAGGAAGGCATACGCGAGCCCGACGGCCAGGACCAGCCCCGCCGCCGCGATGACCGCCGCGTGCCAGGTGCCGGTACGGGGCGCCAGCGCGCGGCCGGCGATCACCGCCCCCACCGTGAGCGCCACGCCCAGTACCACCATGAGGAAGTAGAGGGTGGTCCGCTGCCCGATGGTGTCGGGATCGCCGACGGCGGGCGGATTCGGCGGGTACTTCAGAAACGGCACGACATAGACGCTCAGCAGTGTGCCGACCGCCACCAGCAGGGCCGTGCCGCGCGGCCCGAAGCGGCCGGTCCGGCCGAGCGCCGCGCAATAGGCGAGCGCCGCGATCCCGCCGACGGCGACCCCGAAGACGAGGACGCCGGTGGCGAGTCCGGCGGTCGACTGCACGGCCCGGCTGACGAGTTCCTCGCCGCCGCCGTGGTCATGGGCGCCCGCCTCCTCGAACGCGATGGCCGCGTCGACCGGACCCTCGCCCAGGAAGTACGCGACGGCCAGGGCGCACACCCCGGCGATCAGGCCCGCCAGCATGCCCCGGACCAGCAGCGCCCGGACGGTCCGGGAGCCGGTGGGCACGGGGG
Organism: Streptomyces sp. NPDC020875; assembly: GCF_040641415.1. Lineage (NCBI taxonomy): Bacteria > Bacillati > Actinomycetota > Actinomycetes > Kitasatosporales > Streptomycetaceae > Streptomyces > Streptomyces sp. NPDC020875. Next base: position 29,268 of record NZ_JBFADP010000058.1, read on the forward strand.
CGTGCCGCTCGGTGTCGGTGTCGGAGTGGATATCGGTGTTGATGTCCGTCGGGTTCATCCGCCGTCTCTCTCCCGTACCGGGGTTCAGTGGCACGGGAAGCCGAGCAGATGACGGCCGTCGTGGACCCATTCGTGGACGCTCTCGCCGGAGACCAGGGCGACCGCGCCCTGCTCGGCGCCGACGAAGTAGAGCAGGATCAGGGCCAGGACGCCGGTGAACAGCGCCCAGGGGGCGATCTCCCGGAGGGAGAGGGGAGTGACGGCGACCGGCGTGCGGGCCGGTGCGGGGGTGAGCGGAGCGGCGGGTACGGCCGACTGGGCCATGACAACCTCCAGGGGGAACAACGCGTCCCGTTCGTGGTGCCCGAGACGAGGACGCCGGGTCTGACTTCCCGCCGGGGAGACGGGTACACAGTGGCGCGACCGTGCCGGATTTGCACCGGACTTCCATCACATCCTCGTCATGTCCACGCGACCGTACCGTGCCCGAACCTCCGCCGCCATGGCGCGTATTCGACTACTCGGGGCCGGATCCCGAGCCCGGGGCGGAAGATGGGACGGACGGCCACAGGAGCGGCCGGAGGGGACGGTGATGTGGTGGTACGGGTCACCCTGCTGACGGCGGCGGCGACCGCGGCGGTCCGCGCCGCCCGGTTCGACCCCGGCGAGGGACTGGACGAGCCGGGCCGGGCCGCCGCCCGCGCCGCCGCGCACCGGGTACCGCGTACCGGACGGACCGTCCTCGCCGGGTCCTCCGCCCGCTGCCGGGAGACCTGCGCCGAACTCGGCCTCGGCCCCGGGCCCCGGCTCGAACCCGGCATCGCCGACTGGGACCTGGGGCGCTGGCGGGGCCGCGGACTGGACGAGACGGCCCGCGCGGAACCCGACGCGATGGCCGACTGGCTCGGCGACCCCGCGTCGGCCCCGCACGGCGGCGAGTCACTGCTCGACCTCCGCGCCCGCGTCGGCGGCTGGCTGGACGGCCTCGCCGAAGGCCCCGCCGGGCACCGGGTACTCGCCGTCGCCGAACCGGCCGTCGTCCGCGCGGCCGTACTGCACGCGCTGGCCCTGCCCCCGGAGACGTTCTGGCGGCTGGACGTACCCCCGCTGACCCTGACCGACCTGTCGGGCGACGGCCGCCGCTGGAACCTGCGCCTCGGTACGCGGCTGGAGGGACGGGACGCGGGACCGTGACGCGGGGGCCGTGACGTCCCCCCGGCCAGGGGTCGGGTGCCGGGCCGTCCGCAAATCCGTGGCCCGCCGGAGCCGTACCCGTCTACGCTGCGCCGCGTGAACCCACCCAGCGGTCCGACCGACCCGCCCGCCACCGGTCTCCCCGAGCTGTACGTTGCCGTGGACGTCGAGGCCGACGGGCCCATCCCGGGGCCGTACAGCATGCTCTCCCTCGGCATGTCCGTCGTCGGCCGCCCCGAACTCGCCTTCTACACCGAACTGCGGCCCATCTCCGACGAAGTCGTCCCCGAGGCCCTCGCCGTCTCCGGGCTCGACCGCGACCGGCTGCTCCGCGAGGCACCCGCCCCCGAGGCGGCGATGGCCCGGGCCGCCCGCTGGGTGGACGGGCTGCGGAAGACCGGCCGCCCCGTCTTCCTCGCCGCGCCCGCCGTCTGGGACGGCATGTTCGTCCACTGGTACTTCGTCCGCTTCACCGGCGCGAGCCCCTTCGGCGCCACCGGCGCCGGAATCGACCTCCGCAGCTACTGGATGGGCCTGACGGGCGCCGAATGGCGCCGCTCCCACAAGAGCACCATCAAGGCGGCGACCGGACTGAAGGGACTTCCGCACACCCACCACGCGGGCGAGGACGCGGCCGAGCTGGCCGCCGTCTTCGACGCCGTGCTCCGGCGGTACGCCCCCGGGCCCGGGGAGCGGCCCCGCCGGGGCGGCGACCCGCGTCGCGGCGCCCCGGACGGCGCCGCGTAACGTCGGCGGGGATCCGTACACCGGCGAGGAGAGCTGACGTTTGACCGAGGAGGAGTTCACGGACTTCTACACCCGCTCCGTGCACCGGCTCACCGGCCAGCTGTACGTCATGACCGGCGACTTCCACGAGGCGCAGGACGTGGTGCAGGAGGCGTTCGTCCGGGCCTGGGGGCACCGGCGGCGGCTGGCCGAGGACCTGGGGCCCGAGGCGTGGGTGAGGACCGTGGCATGGCGGCTCGCCGTCAGCCGGTGGCGGCGGGTCGTCCGGGGCCAGCGGGCCTGGCGGCGGCGCGGCGACCCCGCCGTCAGCGACGGCCCCGGGCCGGGCGCCGTCGATCTCGAACGGGCGCTGCGGGGGATGCCCGCGCGGCAGCGGCAGTGCGCGGCGCTCTACTACGTCTGCGATCTGCCCGTGGACCGGATAGCCGCCGAGACCCGGCTCTCCACCGGAACCGTGAAGACCCACCTCTCCCGGGCGCGGGCCAAGCTCGCCGGACTGATCGACGACCATCCTGCACGGACGACGGACGGGGGATCGCCGTGACGACCGACCACGACGAACTGGTGGCGGACCGGCTGCGGACGGCCGCCGCGCGGGCCGCCGGGCGGGTACGGCCCGCCGGGGCGGCGGTCATCACCGGCCGGGCCAGGGCCAGATCGCGGCGGCGCAGGGCGGCGGGGGCGGGGCTGTTGTGCGCGGTGGCGGCGGTGGTGGCGCTGCTCGTGGCGAGGCCGGACGCGGGGCCGGGGCCGGGCCCGGTGGAACCCGCGTCCGGCTCGCCCACCCCGATGGCGACGTCCTCCCCACCCCACCCGAGCCCCTCGCGTACGATGCCGACGCCCCCCTGATACGGCCCGCGCCCCGCCGGTGGCTCGTCGCGCATTTCCGCCCCCTACGCCTTCGGCTGAGCGCTTCACCCCGGAACCTGTGGGCGGCCCCCACCCACCATTGCCGACCACCCGCCGTCGGTGGCTTGTCGCGCAGTTCCCCGCGGCCCTAAATGCCCTCCCAGGCATCGCCCCTGAAGAAGAGGGGCCCGTCTTTCGGCGAGGGCGGCAAGAGAGGCAACCAGGGGCGCGGGGAACTGCGCGACCAGCCACGGCCGGTCCGCGGACCGCCGACAGCATCAGGCCGCAGGGCGGGACCCGGGTAGTTGGCCTCAGCCGGAGGGGCGAGGCGCTGGGGGTGTCTCCATCGGCGGAGGCGATTCGTGAGGTGCGTCACAGCGTGTCAACCCCACAGGGGCGAACGTACGTATGCGTGTCGAGTAATCGACCGTACGAACCGTACGAGGAGCCCGATGGCCGACCAGTCCCTGACCGACGACCGCCCGACCGCCGGGCCGCCGGTGCCCGTGCCGCGCGGCGGCCCCGGGGAGGCGGGGGAGCGGGCGGGGCGGCAGCGTGCGACCGCCGTGGTCGGGGTGTACGCCGCGAGCGTCGTCGTCCATCTCGTCGTACTCACCGCGATGCTGCCGCCGGGCTGGTCGCTGCGCGACCGGCTGCTGTCCTGGGACGCCGCCCTGTACGTCGACATAGCCACCGACGGCTATCCGACCGGGTTCCACTACCGTGACGACGGTGAGCTGACCGGCAACAATCTGGCCTTCTTCCCGCTGTTTCCGCTGCTGGTACGGGCCGTGCACCGGCTCACCGGGCTCGACGCGGGCGGGGTCGCGATCGCCCTGGCGCATCTCTGTCTGCTCGGCGCGCTGTTCGCCGTACACGGCCTGCTGTACCGGTTGTACGACGAGCGGACCGCCCTCGCCGGGATCGCGCTGCTCGCCGGGGCGCAGCCGATGGCGATCACCTTCCAGATGGCGTACAGCGAGTCGCTCTTCCTCGCCCTGGCCGCCGCCGCGCTGCTCGCCGCGCACCGGGAAGCCTGGCTGACGGCCGGGTTCCTGGGGCTGCTGACGGGACTGACCCGCCCGGCGGCCTTCGCGCTCGCGGTGGCGCTGGCGGTCGCCGCCGTGCTGGCGGTGCGCGCGGACGGGCGGCTCGGCCGGCGTCGGGTCGCCGGGGTGGTGCTGGCGTGTTCGGGGACGCCGCTGTATCTGCTCTGGGTGGGGGAGCGGCTGGGGCAGCTCGACGCCTGGTTCGTGATCCAGGAAGCCGGGTGGGGGACCCGCTGGGACAACGGCGCCGCGTTCTTCTCGTTCCTGACGGAGACCGCCGGACGGGCCGAGGGCTGGGTGCCGGTGAGTACCGCCGTCCTCCTGGTGGGGGCCGTCTGCCTCACGGTACTGGCCTGGCGGCGCGGCACCTGGCCGCCGCTGCTGGTGTACGGGACGGTGATGGTGGTGCTGACCCTGGCGCAGAGCAACTACTACCACTCCAAGCTGCGGCTGCTGGTGCCCGCCGTGATCTTCCTGGTGCCGGTGGCGGTGGTGTTGGGCCGGGCGAGGACGCGTACCGCCGTGGCCGTGCTCGCCGTCGCGACCCTCGTCGGCAGCTGGTACGGCGCCCATATGCTCACCGTCTGGCGGTACGCCATCTGACTGCCGGGCCCGCCCCGGCGCCGGGTGCCGCCGGTCAGCTCTCCAGCGGTGTCACCGACAGATCGTCCCCGAGGGCTGTGGCTATCTCGGCCACCCGGGAGTGGTCGGCCAGTCCCCGGGTCAGATAGGCCACGCCGTGGCCGCGTTCGGAGGACCACCAGCCCGCCGAGCCGCCGATGCCCCCCTTGGCGATCTTCGTACGGTCCCGGAGCAGTCCGAGCGTCCAGGTCAGTTCGGTACCGAAGACCTCGTCGTGACCGGTCGCCTGGGGTGCCAGGAACTCCCGGTGGACCTCGGGTCCGAGCAGTTCGGCCATCGGCCCGGCCGGATCGGTCAGCCCGCCGAAGAAGCGGGCGGCCGACGAGGCGCTGGTGTGGAGGTTGACCGTGCCGAAGACCGATCGCCGCCACCGGGCCGAGTTGACCGTGGCGAGTTCCAGCGGGCCCGCCGGGATTTCCAGCCAGGGCGCGGACGGCAGCCGCTCCGCCCAGTCGGGGGCGGCGTACTCCAGTTCGGCCACCCGGCCCAGTTCGCCGTCCGGCACCCCGAACCAGGCGTCCAGGCCGAGTGCCGGGCGGACGACCCCGTTGAACATCTCGCCGAGGGTCGTTCCGGCGCCCGCCCTGAGGGCGCCGTCGATCAGATGCCCGTACGTCAGCGCGTGCTCGCCGATCGCCGTACCGGGCTCGTACTCGGGCGGTGCCGCCGCGAGCCCGGCCCGGAGCGCCGCGTCGTCGAACGGGTCTGCGCCCCGCAGGGTTTCGGGGAAACGGGGCTGGCCCGCCTGGTGCGAGAGGACCCGGCGCAGGGTCACCCGCTCCTTCCCGGCCCGCCCGTACTCCGGCCAGTACTCCGCGATCGGGCGGTCCAGCTCCAGGGCGCCGTCCCGGACGGCGGCCAGGGCCGCGACGGCGGCGAACGGTTTGGAGAGCGAATAGGGCTGGACCAGGGTCGTGGCGTCGAACGGCCGGGTGCGGCCGGAATCCGCCCAGCCGCCGGTGAGCCGCACCACCTCCCGCCCCCCGCGCCAGACCGAGAGTCCGGCGCCGGGCTCCCTGCCCTCGCGGACCAACCGGTCGAAGATCTGGCGTACCCGGGCGTACGGTGCCTCGGCGAAATCATCGCTCGGCATGACAACTCGACCTCCTATACCCCTGGGGGGTGTTGGCGAGAATGCGAGAATACCCCATGGGGGTATAGGGGGTCAGGGTCTTTGCCCGGGGCGCGGTGTCGTGAATGATGTCCCCGGCACCTCCGGCACGGCAGGGACCCGACAGCGCCAGGGGTTTGCCGGGGGTGGTCCGACGCGCAACTTCACGGCACACACCCGAGGAGAACCATGAGCAGCTCGCCCCTGTCCCGCCGAGCCCGGCGCGCCGCGCCCGCCGCCGCGTTCGTCTGCGGGCTGGCCCTCGTGATCGGGACCGGCCACCCCGCCGCCGCCCACGCGGGGGTCACCGCTTCCGAGCCACGGGCCCTCGCGAAGAACGTCACCCTCACCTTCACCTCCGAGGCCGAGTCGGCGAAGGCCGGACTCATGAAGGTCCAGATCGCCCTCGCCCAGGACATGTCGTCGGCGGCGGTCACCCTGAAGCAGGCCCCGAAGGGCTGGAAGTTCACCCACTCCCAGGGCGGCTACACCATCAGCGGCGCCGCCCTGCCGGTCGGCCGGGACGTGGTGCACAGCGTCGTCGTCCAGCAGCTCCCGGACGCGAAGGAACTGGTCTTCCGGGTCCTCGAAACCTACGGCGACGGCTCCCAGGCCCGCTGGCTGGAGGAGCCCCGGGCCGGGGTGAAGTCCGAGAACCCGGCGCCCGTCCTCAAGCTGCGGGCCAAGGCCGCCGGAACCGTACGCGAACCCGTCCGCGCGCCGTCCGCCCCGGCGACGCCCCCGCCGACGGCCGAGACGCCGGAGACCGGGGCCACGGCGAGCGCGAGCCCGCTGACCACTGAGAAGGGACACGACTCGCACGGGACGACCGGCGGCTCCGCCCGGAGCGACGGTGACGGTGACGGCGGCGGGAACGGTGCCGTGATCGCCGCGGCGGCGGGCGGTGTCGCCGTCCTGGCCGCCGCCGGGGTGTGGGCGTACCGGCGCCGCTCCTCCGGCACCTGAGCCGTACCGGGTGGACACCGGCCCCTGAGCCGTACCCCCGGGAGCACCGGCGGGCCCGGCGGCGGATCACCGCCGCCGGGCCCGTACGCCGTCCCGGCCCCTCCCAGCGGCTCAGAAACCCGGCAGCGGCTGCTCCGTCCAGATGACCTTGCCGTCCGGTGTGTACCGGGTACCCCAGCGGTCCGCGAACTGGGCGACCAGGAAGAGCCCCCGGCCGCCCTCGTCCGTGCTCGCCGCCTGCCGCAGATGCGGTGACGTACTGCTGTGGTCGGAGACCTCGCAGATCAGGGCGCGGTCCCGGATCAGCCGGACCCGGATCGGCCCCACCGCGTACCGGATGGCGTTGGTGACCAGCTCACTCAGGATCAGCTCCGTGGTGAACGCCTCGTCGTCCAGATCCCACTCCTCCAGGGTGCGGGCCACCCGGGCCCGCAGCTCCGCCACCGCCGAGGGGTCGGACGGTACGCCCCATTCGGCGACCCGGGACGGATCCAGGACCCGGGTCCGGCCCACCAGAAGGGCGACGTCGTCGCGGGGATTCTCCGGCAGCAGCGCCCGCAGCACCGCGTCGCAGGTCTCGTCGGGGGTCCGGTCGCCGTGCCCGGAGAGGGTGTCGCGGAGCAGCGCCAGACCCTGGTCGATGTCCCGGTCCCGGTCCTCGACCAGGCCGTCCGTATAGAGGACCAGGGTGCTGCCCTCGGGGAGCCGCAGCTCCAGCGTCTCGAAGGGCAGCCCGCCGAGCCCCAGCGGCGGCCCGCCGGGCACCCGGGCGAACGCGGCGGTGCCGTCCGGATGGACCACCACCGGCTGCACATGGCCCGCCCGCGCCATCGAACACACCCCGGTCGCCGGATCGTAGATCGCGATCAGACAGGTGGCGCCGGTGATCGCGGACTCGGCGTCCGCACCGTCCTCCTGGTCGATCCGGCGCACCAGATCGTCCAGATGCCACAGCAACTCGTCCGGCGGCAGATCGAGGGTGGAGAAGTTGTGCACCGCGGTCCGCAGCCGACCCATGGTGGCCGCCGCGTGCAGCCCGTGGCCGACGACGTCACCGACGACCAGCGCCACCCGCGAGCCGGGCAGCGCGATGATGTCGAACCAGTCACCGCCGACCCCGCCGACCCCACCCAGACCCGCCTGCGCCGGACGGTAGCGGTACGCGGCCTCCAGCGCGCTCTGCACCGGCACCCCGCGCGGCAGCAGACTCCGCTGCAGGGTCACCGCCATGGTGTGCTCACGGGAGTAGCGGCGGGCGTTGTCGACACTGACGGCCGCCCGCGCCACCAACTCCTCGGCGAGAGTCCGGTCCTCCTCGTCGAAGGGCTCCGGGCGCTCCGACCGCCAGAACATCGCCACACCCAGGATCGCGCCCCGGGCCCGCAGCGGCACCGCCACCATCGAGTGGAACCCGGCGCCGACCAGCCGCCTGGCCCGGGACTGCGACTGCTGCTCCCACCCCGAGAAGGCCGCCAGATCCGCCTCCAGCACCGCCTCGCCCTTGGTGATGCCCGCGCCCAGCGCCGTCGACGGCAGAAACCGGATCGTCGTCCCCAGCGGAAAGAGAGCCGTGTCGTCCCGCGCCCCGCTGAAGGCGATCCTGCGCATATCCGAACCGGCGCCGGTGGCCGTCGGCTCCTCGCCGCGCAGCACCGCCTCCGACAGATCGACCGTCGCGTAGTCCGCGAACCGGGCGGCGGCGAACAGGGTCAGCTCCTCGCAGGTGTGGACCACGTCGAGGGTCGTCCCGATCTCCACACCCGCGTCGTACAGCAGCCGCAGCCGCCGCTGCGCGATATCGGCCCGGCCGCTGAGCGCCGCCAGCTCGGTGGTGTCCCGGATCGTGGCGACCGTACCGGCCGGGCCGCCGTCCCGGTCCGTCGTCCGCTGGTTGACGGCGAGCAGCCGCCGCCCCACCCGGTAGACCTCGTCATTGGCGATCCGCCCCGACGACAGCAGCCGGGCCGAGTGCGGATCGAGGTCCAGCTCGTCGACCGTACGGCCCTCCACCTCGGCGGGCAGGCCCAGGAGACGGCGGGCCTCGTCGTTCACGAGCAGCACCCGCCGGTCGCCGTCCAGGATCATCACGCCCTCGCGCACCGCGTGCAGCACCGCGTCGTGATGTTCGTACATCCGGGTCATTTCCTCGGGGCCCAGCCCGTGCGTCTGGCGCCGCAGCCGCCCCGTCACCAGGGCCGTGCCGACGGTGGCCAGCAGCAGCACCCCGGCCGCCACCCCGAACAGCAGCGGGAACTGCTCCTCGACCACCCCGCTCACATGCTCCAGGGTGACCCCGGCCGAGACGAGACCGATGACCGTGCCGTTCGCGGCGTGCACCGGGACCGTGGCATGCACCAGCCGGCCCGGCTCGCCCTCGAACTCCCCGGTCACCACCCCACCCTTGAGCACCCGGGAGAGATCACCGGCGACGGTCGACCCGATCAGGCCCGGATCGGGGTGGGTATAGCGCTTGCCGTGGGTGTCGAAGACCACGATGAGGTCCACCCCCGCCAGCTTGCGGGCCGCCTCCGTCTTCGGCTGGAGCACCGCCGTGGGGTCCGGGCTCTCCAGCGCCGCCTGCATGCCCGGGGCGGACGCGAAGGTCTCCGCCACGGCGACCGAACGGCGCCGGGCCTCCCGCTCGGCGTCCGAGTGCGACTGGAGGACGAGGGCGGCCATGCCTGCGGCCACCAGCAGCACCACGATCACCGCCTGGAGCAGGAACACCTGCCCCGCCACACTGCGCATCGACAGGCCCCGCGGTACCTGCCCCGGACGCCGGGAGGGACGCGGGTGCCGGGAGGGGCGACCGGAGCGTGCGGCCATGACCTCTTTCTACACCTCCCGCATGTGGTGGGCTATCCGCGCGCGGCGCGCGCGGAGACGTCTCCGGGGACCCCGGCGCCTCGGCCCTCCGGGTTGCCGTCGCAAACCCGGGTCCCGCCCGGCGGCCTGATGTTGTCGGCGGTCTGCGGACCGGCCTTGGCCGGTCGCGTAGTTCCGCCCCCTATGCCTCCGACAATGGGAGAACCCCCGGCGCCACCTGGTTGCCCTTCTGACCGCCCTCGGTAAGAGGCGGGCCCTCGTTGGTGGGGCGGTGCCTTTTTCAGGGTCGGCGCTGGGGAGAGCATTGAGGGGCGCGGGGAACTGCGCGACCAGCCCACCACCGGGCCGCAGGCGCGGGCGATGCACCGGCTCGGCAGGGCAGATGGCGCGGGCGGTGCCCGGGAGGACCAAGGCGCTGGGGTCCCCTCCCAATTGCCGGAGGCATAGGGGGCGGAGCCGTGCGAACAGCCCCACGCGGGCCGCGGACCGCCGACAACGCCGGGCCACTGGGCGCGGGCCCGGGACTCCGGGGGCGTCGGCGTCCGCCCACGCGTACGGCCCCGGAGCCGTACCGGTCACGCTCCGACGGCCCGTCACACCCCGGTGGGGCGCGGCTCCCCGGCCTGGCCCGGTTCCTCCCGGGCGGCCGGGCCGTCCGCCGTACGGACCGCCCCGTCCAGCATCCGGGCTTCCTGATCGGGGGTACGCGTCTCCAGGCTGAGGATCTCGGTCAGCGCCCCGGCGACCGCCGCCCCCGGCGCCGGAACCGGTGTCACCGCCCGCCAGGCCACGAAGCCGTCCGGGCGGACCAGCAGCGCGCCGCCCGGCTCCACGCCGTGCGTCACCGCCCAGTCCACGCCTTCCTCCGGGACCAGATCGGCCTCCGGGCCCCGGCCGAAGGTCAGTACCTCCAGCGGGACCGAGAGCCGGGCCGCGTCCTGGCGCGCCACCTCCGGCCAGCCGGAGCCCTCCTCGCAGAGCAGTACCGGCACCCGCTCGTACAGATCGATCGTGGAGATCCGCTCGCCCGACCGGGTGACCCACAGATGCGGTGCCCGGGTGCCGGGCGCGCCCGTGATCCGCATCGCGTCCGGGACGACCGGGGCGTCGGGGTCCGTCCCGGCGACCGCGCCGCGCGGATACCCGTACCCCATCGCCACCGTGAGCACATTGCCCCGGCGGCTGATCGCGGACGGCGCCGGGTCGTACCCCGGATGGCTGTGCTCGGCGGATCGGGCCGACGCCCGCGCGCTGGTCGCCCTGGCCACCGGCTGGCGCTCGGCGCCGTAGCTCTCCAGGAGTCCGGGACCGGCCCAGCCCTTGAGTACGGCCGCCAGTTTCCAGGCCAGATTGTGCGCGTCCTGGATCCCGGTATTGGAGCCGAACGCGCCGGTCGGCGACATCTCGTGGGCCGAGTCGCCCGCCAGGAACACCCGCCCCGACGAGTACCGTTCCGCGACGCGTTCCGCCGCGTGCCAGGGCGCCTTGCCGGTGATCTCCACATCCAGATCGGGGACCCCGACGGCCGCCCTGATGTGGTCCCGGCACCGGTCGTCCGTGAACGCCTCCAGCGGCTCGCCCACCTCGGGGTGCCACGGCGCGTGGAAGACCCACAGCTCACGGTTGTTCACCGGCAGCAGCGCCCCGTCCGAACCCGGGCTGGTCAGATAGCAGACGATGAACCGCCGGTCCCCGGCCACCGCCGCCAGACCGTGCGAGGTGAAGGTGACGCTGACGTTGTGGAACAGCTCCCCGTTGCCACTCTGGCCGATGCCGAGGGCCTCCCGGACCGGGCTGCGGGGCCCGTCGGCGGCGACCAGATAGTCCGCCCGGACCGGGAACCGCCGCCCGGTGGCCCGGTTCTCGACCAGCGCCGTCACCCCCTGCTCGTCCTGCTCGAACGAGCACAGCTCGTGGGAGAACCGCAGATCGGCGCCGTACTCCCGGGACCGGGCGTCCAGCACCGGCTCGATGTCGTTCTGGCTGCACAGGCACCAGCCGCTGGGGCTGATCGCCCGGTGGCCGCCGCCGGGGTCGATCTGCCGGAAGAGCCATTCGCCGTCGTCCCCGGCGAGCGACCTGGCCTGGAGGATCCCGTGGTTTCCCGCCAGCACCGCCGACGCCTCGCGGATCTCCCGCTCCACCCCCGCGACCCGGAACAGCTCCATGGTGCGCAGGTTCATCCCCCGCCCGCGCGGATGCGTGGAGGTACCCGAGTGCTTCTCGACCAGCAGATGCGGAATGCCGTGACGGCTGAGGAACAAGGAGGTGGACAGGCCCACCAGGGACCCGCCCACGACGAGGACCGGGACCCGGAGCGCCGGTGCCCCGGGTTGCTGTGCGACGGCTGCGGTTGCGGGGTGCTTCGTGGGGTCTTCCATGCGTTCTGTGTGCCCGGTGCAGGAACGGTTCCCCCGCTCATTCACCCGCATGGTGCCCATCTCTCGCGCCACCTGTGACACCGGATCACGATCGGACCACGGGGAGCGTTCCGCGCGGCGCGCGGAGCCCGCCGACGGAACACCAGCACAGCCAGCACAGGAACAGGCGACGGACGTGACGACGGACGGACGGGCAGCGGGCCCGCTGCCGCCGGGCGTGGTCGCGAAGGAGTGTGAACATCGATGACCACCCTGTCGGAACGCATATCGCAGTCCGTCTTCGACGGCTCCAGGCTCCGCGTGATCCTCCTCCTCGACCTCTACGAAGGAGCCCAGAAGGAGTTCCTGGAGGCGTACGAGCACATGCGCAACAGCGTGGCCTCGGTGCCCGGGCACATCAGCGACCAGCTCTGCCAGTCCATCGAGAACCCCTCGCAGTGGCTGATCACCAGCGAATGGGAGAGCGCGCCGCCGTTCCTGGCCTGGGTCAACAGCGAGGAGCACGTGGAGACCGTGCAGCCGCTGCACAGCTGTGTCCGCGACACCCGGTCGCTGAAGTTCAACGTCCTGCGCGAGACCGGACAGGCGTTCACCGTCGACGCCGCGCCGCGCCGGCCGGCCGACAAGCGGGCCTCCGTCCGGGTCGGCGACGGAGTCGTACGGCACGCCCTCACCTTCACCGTGAAGCCGGGCAGCGAGAAGACCGTCGCCAAGATCCTGGCCGACTACCGGCCGCCCGCCGCCCGGGTCGACGACCACACCCGGCTCCGCCGGACGTCCCTCTTCATGCACGGGAACCGGGTCGTCCGGGCCATCGAGGTCCAGGGAGACCTCATGGTGGCCCTGCGGCATGTGGCCAAACAGCCCGAGGTACGGGCCGTGGAAGAGGCCATCAATCCGTACCTGGAACAGGACCGCGACCTCGACGACGCCAACTCGGCCCGGGTCTTCTTCACTCGGGCGGCACTGCCCGCCGTACACCACGTCTCGGCCGAGTCCCGGCCGCCCGGCGAGGTCAACCGGCACGCCCTCTTCTACCAGGCGAAGGAGGGCTGCGGACTGGCCGTCGCCCGGCTCCTCGCCCAGCAGGACGAGGAAGCCGCCGCCCACGGCCAGGACCCCATCGTCTCCTCCACCGTCTTCCACCGCGACGACATCGTGGTCCGGCTGATCGACGTCAGCGGCCCCATCGCGGACCACAGCGTGCTGGCCCTCGGCGTCCAGGGCGCCCGGAAGACCGCCACCCTCGCCAAGCTGCTCGCCGACGGCGCGGAACTCCCGCACACCGCCGCCGAGATCACCGAGGGCGACCCGGGCGTGGCCCGCTTCGTCACCCGGGCCGATATGCAGCTGATCACCGACCGGTTCGCCCCGGACGAGAGCTGAAGAACCACCGAACCACCGCCCGGGACCGGCCCGGCCGGGCCCCGCGGACATCCCGTACCGCCCGGCCGGACCGGTACCCCCATCTGGAGGAAGCCAGCATGACCACGCACCGCCCACGCATCGTGGACCTCAGCGACACCCAGCCCAACACCCGGCGCGGCGGCGATCTGCGCGCCATGCTCACCCCCACCGCCGTGGGCGCCGAGAGCGGGTTCATGGGGGTCGCCATCGTGCAGCCGGGTGAGTTCATCGCCGAGCACTACCACCCGTACTCGGAGGAGTTCATCTATGTCGTGAGCGGCCTCCTCGAAGTCGACCTCGACGGCGAACCGCACCCCATCCGGCCCGACCAGGGCCTGCTCATCCCCAAGGACATGCGGCACCGGTTCCGCAACGTCGGCAATGTCGAGGCCCGGATGGTCTTCCACCTCGGCCCGCTGGCACCCCGCCCCGACCTCGGCCATGTCGACACCGAGGTCAATCCGGCCGGCGCCCCCGCCGGGCCGCCGGAACGGTCCGGAGCCGTGTCATGACCCGGCGGGTGGCGATCACCGGGGTCGGCGTCGTCGCCCCCGGCGGGGTCGGCGCCCCGGCGTTCTGGGACCTGCTGGCCGACGGACGCACCGCGACCCGGGCCATCACCCTCTTCGACGCCACCGGATTCCGCTCCCGGATCGCCGCCGAGGTCGACTTCGACGCCGAAGCCCTCGGCCTCGGCCGCCAGGAGCGGGACCGGCAGGACCGCTATATCCAGTTCGCCCTCGTCGCCGCCGACGAGGCGATACGCGACGCGGGGCTCGACCCCGACCGTACGGACCCCTGGCGGACCGGGGTCTCCCTCGGCAGCGCCGTCGGCGGCACCACCCGGCTGGAGCACGACTATGTCGCCGTCTCCGCCTCCGGCAGCCGCTGGGCCGTCGACCACCGGCCCGCCGAACCCCATCTCCACCGGGCGTTCTCACCCAGCACCCTGGCGTCCGCGGTCGCCGAACGGTGCGGCGCCAAGGGCCCGGTCCAGACCGTCTCCACCGGCTGCACCTCCGGCCTCGACGCCGTCGGCTACGCCTTCCACACCATCGAGGAGGGCCGGGCCGACATCGTCATAGCCGGGGCCTCCGACTCGCCGATATCCCCGATCACCGTGGCCTGTTTCGACGCCATCAAGGCGACCTCCGCCAACAACGACGACCCGGTCCACGCGTCCCGGCCCTTCGACGCCGACCGCGACGGCTTCGTCATGGGCGAGGGCGGCGCCGTCCTCGTCCTGGAGGAACTGGAACACGCCAGGGCCCGCGGCGCCCGGATCTACTGCGAGATCGGCGGCTACGCCACCTTCGGCAACGCCTACCACATGACCGGGCTCACCCCCGAGGGCATCGAGATGGCCCGCGCCATCGACGTCGCCCTCGACCACGCCCGGCTCGACCGGACCGCCGTCGACTACGTCAACGCCCACGGCTCCGGCACCAAACAGAACGACCGGCACGAGACGGCGGCCGTCAAACGCTCCCTCGGCGACCACGCCTACCGCACCCCCATGAGCTCCATCAAATCCATGGTGGGCCACTCCCTCGGGGCGATCGGCGCGATCGAACTGGTCGCCTGCGTCCTGGCGATGGACCGCCAGGTGGTGCCGCCGACGGCCAACTACGAGACCCCCGACCCCGAGTGCGACCTCGACTACGTACCCCGGACCGCCCGCCCCCGGAAGCTGCGCACCGTGCTCTCCGTCGGCAGCGGCTTCGGCGGCTTCCAGTCCGCGGTCGTGATGACCCGTCCCGGTGGCCGCAGCGGCTCCCGGACCAGCGACAGGACCAGTGGGAGGACCTGATGGGCAGCGCGGAGAGTGCCACGCCCCGGCGCCGCGGCGACCCCGCCCGCCGTACCGTCGTCACCGGAATCGGCGTGGTCGCCCCCAACGGCATCGGTGCCGACGTGTTCTGGAAGTCCACCCAGGAGGGCATCAGCGTCATCGACCGGGTGACCCGCGAGGGCTGCGAACAGCTGCCGCTGAAGGTCGGCGGCGAGGTCCGCGACTTCGAACCCGGGGCGATGGTCGAGGACCGCTTCCTGGTCCAGACCGACCGGTTCACCCACTTCGGGATGGCCGCCGCCGATCTCGCCCTCGCCGACGCCCGGCTCGGCCGCGCCGACTACGAGAAGTTCCCGTTCGGCGTCGGCGTGGTCACCGCCTCCGGCTCCGGCGGCGGCGAGTTCGGCCAGCGCGAGCTGCAACGGCTCTGGGGCAAGGGCTCCCGCTTCGTCGGCCCGTACCAGTCCATCGCCTGGTTCTACGCCGCCAGTACCGGCCAGATCTCCATCCGCGGCGGCTTCAAGGGCCCCTGCGGGGTGGTCTGCAGCGACGAGGCGGGCGGACTCGACGCCCTCGCGCTCGCCGCCCGGGCGGTCGTCCGCGGCACCGACGCCGTGGTCGTCGGCTCCGCCGAAGCCCCGCTCGCCCCCTACTCCGCCGTCTGCCAGCTCGGCTATCCGGACCTCAGCCGCAGCGACGACCCGGCCCGCGCCTACCGCCCCTTCACTACCGAGGCATGCGGCTTCGCCCCGGCCGAGGGCGGCGCGATGCTGGTCGTCGAGGACGAGGAAGCCGCCCTGCGGCGAGGGGTACGGCCCCGGGCCAGGATCGTCGGACACGCCGCCACCTTCACCGGCCCGTCCCGGTGGGCGGAGTCCCGGGAGGGTCTCGCCCGGGCGATCCGCGGCGCCCTGGAGGCGTCCGGCACCGCCCCCGAGGAGATCGACGTGGTCTTCGCCGACGCCGTCGGCACCCCGGAGGCCGACCGGGCCGAGGCCCTCGCCCTCACCGACGCCCTCGGCACCCACGGCCGGCGGGTCCCCGTCACCGCCCCCAAGACCGGGATCGGCCGGGCCTACTGCGGCGGCCCGGTGCTGGACGCCGCCGCCGCCGTCATGGCCATGGAGCACGGCCTCGTACCGCCCACGCCCAACGTCTTCGACGTCTGCCACGACATCGACGTCGTCACCGGCAAGGCCCGGCGGATGCCGCTGCGTACGGCGCTGGTGCTCAGCCGGGGCCTGATGGGGTCCAACGCGGCCCTGGTCCTGCGCAGCGCCGCCCCCGACTGACGGCCCGTCCGGTACGGAGCCCGGCCCCGGGCCCGTACCGGACGCCCCGACCAGCGGGTCCCGGCCCCACCGGGCCGGGACCCGCGACCCGAAGCACCACGAAGGAGTACCCCATGAGCAGCCTGACCTCCGGCGCACTCGCCGATCTGATGCGCAAGAACGCCGGTGTCAACGTCGACCCCGACACCTTCGCCGACCGTCCCGACACCCCGTTCGAGGACTACGGCCTCGACTCGCTCGGCCTGCTCGGCATCGTCGCGACCCTGGAGAACCACTACGGGCACCCGATGCCGCAGGACGCCGAGCGCTGCAAGACCCCCCGCGAGTTCCTCGCACTGGTCAACGACACCCTTCTCAAGAGCGGAGCCTGAAGTGCCCGGACACACCGAGAACGAGATCACCGTCGCCGCGCCCCTGGACCTGGTCTGGGACATCACCAACGACCTGGAGCACTGGCCGGAGCTGTTCTCCGAATACGCCTCCGTCGAGATCCTGGAGCGCAGCGGCGACACCACCACCTTCCGGCTGACCATGCACCCGGACGAGAACGGGAAGGTGTGGAGCTGGGTCTCCGAGCGCACCCCCGACCGGGCGGCCCGCCGGGTCCGGGCCCGCCGGGTGGAGACCGGCCCGTTCCAGCACATGGACATCGTGTGGGAGTACTCGGAGGTCCCCGGCGGCACCCGGCTGCACTGGCGCCAGGACTTCGCGATGAAGCCGGACGCCCCGGTCGACGACGACTGGATGACCGAGAACATCAACCGCAACTCCAAGATCCAGATGGCGCTGATCCGCGACAAGATCGAGGACCGGGCCCGGGCGGGGGTCCGGCGATGAGTACGTCGTCCCGGACGGAGACCACCGGGGCGCCCGGGACCGGTGACGCCCCGTCCGGTGCCCACCGGGCGCTGATCGTGGCCCGGATGGCGCCCGGCTCGGCGGCCGGGATCGCCGAACTCTTCGCCCGCTCCGACAGTGGTGAACTGCCGGGTCTGGTCGGGGTGAACCGGCGCAGCCTCTTCCAGTTCGGTCCCGATCTGTATCTGCATCTGATCGAGTCCGACCGCCCGCCGGGCCCGGCGATCGCCGAGGTCACCGGGCACCCGGAGTTCCGGGAACTGAGCGAGCGGCTGAGTGCCTACGTCAGTCCGTACGATCCGGAGACCTGGCGGTCCCCGAAGGACGCGATGGCCCGGCAGTTCTACCGCTGGGAGAGCGGCTGACCTCGGCCCGCCGCGGGCGTGGTACGCCATGACGGACCGGCCCCGGGACCCGTACGAAGGGTTCCCGGGGCCGGTCCGTCGTCCGCGTCCGGCTCAGGACGCGACGGGCGCGGGTTCGCGTTCGGGGACGACGGACTCGAAGGCGTGCAGATAGGCGTTGACGGGCCGGATCTCGCCGAGCACCAGCCCGGCCTGGGTGATCCGTTCCACCATGCTGTCGCGGGTGTGCTTGGCGCCGCCGACGTTCATCAGCAGCAGCAGATCCATGGCGGTGGTGAACTTCATCGACGGGGTGTCGTCCACCAGGTTCTCGATCACGACGACCCGGGCGCCGGGGCGGGCCGCCGCGATCACATTGCGCAGCGTCGCCAGGGTGCTGTGGTCGTCCCACTCCAGGATGTTCTTGATGATGTAGAGGTCGGCTGCGACCGGGATCTCCCGGCGGCAGTCGCCGGGCAGGATGTCGACCCGGTCCGCCAGTTCGCCGCCCTCGCGGAGCCGGGGGTCCGCCTTGGCGACCACGTCCGGCAGATCCAGCAGGGTGCCCCGGACCCCCGGGTGCTTCTCCAGCAGTCCGGCCAGGACGTGCCCCTGGCCGCCGCCGATATCGGCGACGGACGTGACCCCGGTGAGGTCGAGCAGCTCCGCGACCTCCAGGGCGGACTGCCGGCTGGAGGTGGTCATGGCCCGGTTGAAGACATGCGCGGACTCATGGGCGTCCTGGTGCAGATACTCGAAGAAGCCCTTGCCGAACAGCTCGTCGAAGACCGTGTCCCCGCTGCGGACCGCGTCGTCGAGCCGGGGCCAGGCGGCCCAGGTCCACGGCTCGGTGCACCACAGGGCGATGTACTTCAGCGACCGCGGATCGTCCTCGCGCAGCATCCGCGACATCTCCGTATGGACGAAGGTGCCGTCGGGGCGCTCGGCGAAGACGCCGTAGCAGGACAGGGCCCGCAGCAGCCTGCGCAGCGGCCGGGGCTCGACGGTGACGGCGGCGGCGAGCCGGTCGACACTGGTGGGCGCGTCGCCGAGGGCGTCGGCGACGCCCAGCCGGGCGGCGGCCCGGACGGCCGCCGCGCAGGCCGCCCCGAAGACGAGTTCCCGCAGCCGCATCGCCGGGGGCGGGGACGAGTCGACTCCGGCGGGGTCGCCGGGCGTGGGTCTGGTGCCGAGGGTTGTCATGGTGTGTGCTCGTTCTCCTGCTCTCCCGGCGCCGGGCGCCGGATGGGGGCTTGACGGTTCGGCGCGGTCCGGCGGCCGGGGGCGCGGTGGCGCTCCCCGGGCCGCCGGAACCGGATCAGCACAGTCCGGCGGGCTTGGACGAGGCGCACTCGTTCCGGGCGAAGGTGTTGCCCGAGCCGTTGCCGCGGTCGATGAGGTCGGCCGCCACATTGCCGGTGACCGTGTTGTGTTCGATCACGTTGTCGGTGTTGACGGCGCCGACATAGCTCTCGGCCAGCACGATCCCCCCGGCCAGCAGGGTGTCGCTCTTGTGGTCGCGGACCGAGTTGCCCTTGATGACGGTGGCGTCGGAGCCGGTCAGGACGATCCCGGACCCCTGGATCGCGGGCAGCCTGGGGGTGGCCGCGCAGAACTTGTTGTTCCGGTGGATCGTGTTGGAGCGGATGGTGATGTCGCCCGACCCCGGCCGTGACTCGTCGCTGACGACGAAGATCCCGGCACAGTTGGCCGTGATCTCGTTGGCGTGGGTGGAGACATTGCGGATCCGCTTGAGCATCACCCCGAGCCGGTTGTCGCTCAGGTCGTTGTCGGCGACGACGGTGCCGCCGCTGTCGATGGCCGCGGCCTCGTGCCCGACGATGTTCGTCAGCATGATGCCCGCGTCCCCGTTGCCGCGCGCGGTGTTGCCGCGGAAGACGGCCCGGGTGGACTTCTCCTGGCCCAGGCCCCAGGTGCCGTTCTTCTCGGCGGTCACGTCCCGGACGGTGAGCCCCTCGGTACGGGACGCCCACAGGCCGCCCTTGGTGAAGCCGGAGATCGCCAGGGAGCGGATGGTCACACCGGTGACATCGGCGTCGTCCGTCCCGGTGACGCAGATCCCGTTGCCCGCCTTGGCGCAGGCGCTCTCGGCCCGCTTCTCGGTTCCGGCGGGCGGCGCGATCACGGTCCCGGGCCCCGAGCCGCGCAGGGTGACCCCGGAGGTGGTGATCTCCACACTCTCCCGGTACGTCCCCGGCGCCACCACGATGGTGTCCCCGGGCCGCGCGGCGGCCACCGCGGCCTGGATCGACTCACCCGGCTGGACCGAGTGCCGCCCGCCGTGATGCCCGGGGGCCGCGGCGACCCCGGAGCCCATCGCGACCACGGCGACGGCCACGATGCCCGCGCGCCGCCGATTCCATAGCAGGGATAGGTGGTTTTTGTGGCGTTTCGTCATACCGCCGAAGCTAGGGTCGATTTCCACCCCCCGCCACATGGAGTGACCAGATGGCGGCGCGGTGTGCGGCGACCGGGTTGCCCGGGGGAGCGGAGGGCCCGTACGGGCGGCGCCGCCGGGGTCCCGCCCCGCGCCGGTGGAAAAGACGTGGCGTACGGCGCCGGACGGGCCCTACAGTGGGGGCACGACGCCGAGGGCCACCGGGCCGCGGGCGACGAGAGTAAGGAGGAGGTGAGAGTCATGACGGTCACTGTGCTGCGCGCTGTCCGCGACCAGACGTCCATCAACTCCACCTCCGTGGTCACCGGCTGATCTCCTTCAGCATTCCGCCGTCCGCGCGCGCCGCGCGGACGAGCCGCCGGGACCACCCCTGTGAAGGGTCCCTCCTTGAACCTCTCCACCACCGGTAACACCTCCCCGTCGTCCGCCCTGCCCGCCTACGGCTGGGACGGTTCCTGGGAGTCCGCGTTCGCCCCGTACGCCGCCGAAGGGCTGCTGCCCGGGCGGGTCCTCCGGGTCGACCGGGGGCAGTGCGACGTGGTCACCGCCGACGGCACGGTCGTCCGCGCCGACACCGCCTTCGTCACGCCGCACGACCCGCTGCGGGTGATCTGCACCGGCGACTGGGCCGTCCTCGAACCGGTCGGCGGCGACCCCCGGTACGTCCGGACGTATCTGCCGCGCCGGACCGCCTTCGTCCGCTCCGCCTCGTCCAAGCGGTCCGAGGGCCAGATCCTCGCCGCCAACGTCGACACCGCGATCATCGCGGTCTCCCTCGCCGGGGAACTCGACCTGGGCCGGGTCGAGCGCTTCCTCGCCCTCGCCTGGGAGAGCGGAGCCGTGCCCGTCGTCGTCCTCACCAAGGCCGATCTCGTGCCGGACCCGACCGGTCTGTCGTATCTCGTCGAGGACGTCGCCGCCGTCGCCCCCGGCGCCGAGGTGCTCTCCGTCAGCTCCCACACCGGCGACGGCATGGACGTCCTCCGGGCCGTCGTCGCGGGCGGCACCAGCGTACTGCTGGGGGTCTCCGGCGCGGGGAAGTCCACCCTCGCCAACGCCCTGGCCGGCGCGGACACCATGGAGGTCCACGCGATCCGGGACGTCGACGGCAAGGGCAGGCACACCACGACCACCCGCAATCTGCTGCCGCTGCCCGGCGGGGGAGTGCTCATCGACACCCCCGGACTGCGGGGCGTCGGTATGTGGGACGCCACGGTCGGGGTGAACCAGGTCTTCGCGGAGATCGAGGAGTTGGCCGCCGACTGCCGGTTCCACGACTGCGCCCACGGCCGCGAGCCCGGCTGCGCGGTGCTCGCAGCCGTCGAGTCCGGCGCGCTGCCGGAACGACGACTGGAGAGCTTCCGCAAACTGCTGCGGGAGAACCAGCGCATCGTGGCGAAGACCGATGCCCGGGTCCGGGCCGAACTGCGCCGCGAGTACCGGGTGCGGGGCGCCATCGGCAAGGCGGCGATGGAGGCCAAGCGGGGCCGTCAGGGCCGCTGACGTACGGCGGCCGCGGCCCCGGTCCGGCCGGTGCCGGGTGACACCCGGCACCGGCCGGACCGGGCCCGGCGCTACTCCTGTTCCAGACCCCAGCTGTGGATCTTCTTCGGATGGAGCCTGATCAGCTCCTGGCTGAAGTGCGGCCCGAGGTCGTGCGGCCCGGTCAGCAACTCGGCCTCGCCCCGGATGTCGACCCCGCGCACCCGCCACGGCCGTACGCTCAGAATGTCGTCCACCACCAGCGCCACCTTCGGATTCGACTGGAGGTTCCGCCACTTCTTGGTGGTCGCCAGGGCATGACCCCCGATCAGGATCGTCCCGTCCGCCTGGGGGAAGAACCCGACGGGATTCGCCTGCGGCTGTCCCTTCGGATCGACGGTCGCGAGCCGGCCCAGCCGCTGGGTCGCGAGATAGGCGCGCTCGGTCTCGGTGAATTCGGTCATGATCACAGCCTCACACGCCCGGACCGCTCCCCGGTATCGGACCCCGGCCGTAGGACCTCCGGCCCGTACCGGTGCCTTCGCGGTGCCGGGTGCCGAGTCGGCGGGCCGCACGACACGGCCCGGCGGCGGGCCGCACGGACCGGTCGTCACCGCCGGGCCGTGTCGTCAGCACGGCGCCGTCCGCCCGTAGGGCGGGGCCCGCGGCGTCCGGTGCGTGCAGTCCGCGA
>NZ_JBFADP010000059.1:0-51005 GCF_040641415.1 Streptomyces sp. NPDC020875
GCCGTCTGTATCGCCGCCGCCGCGGCCGTCGCCCTGGCCGTCCCCGGACTGCGCCGGGCCACCCTGCCCAAGGCCCCCGGGGGCCACCATCCCCCGCCCACCACGTCGTCAGGGACGAATCATGAAGCGCAGCATCTACACCGAGGAGCACGAGGCGTTCCGGGCCGTGATCCGGGACTTCATCGCCAAGGAGGCCCGGCCCCACTTCGAACGCTGGGAGCGGGAGAACCTCGTCGACCGCGACTTCTACCGCAAGCTGGCCGAACTCGGGCTGATGGGCTTCGACATCCCCGAGGAGTACGGCGGCAGCGGCACCACCAGCTACAAGTACCAGGCCGTCATCACCGAGGAGTGCGCCCGTGCCGCGGTCTCCTTCGGCCACTACAACGTCTCCACCGGGATCGTCCTGCCCTATCTGCTCGACCTGGCCGACGACGACCAGAAGAAGCGCTGGCTGCCCGGGATCGCCTCGGGCGACCTGATGCTCTGTGTGGCGATGACCGAACCCGGGACCGGGTCCGATCTGGCGGGGATCCGGACCACCGCGAAGCTCTCCGACGACGGTACGCACTACGTCCTCAACGGCTCCAAGACCTTCATCACCGGGGCCCGCAACTCCGAACTGTGCGTGGTCGCCGCCCGTACCTCCCCCGCCACCCCAAAGGACCGCCGGCACGGGCTGAGTCTCTTCGTCGTTCCCACGGACTCGGAGGGCTTCGAGTACGGCCGCAAGCTGGAGAAGATCGGTCTGCGCTCCTCCGACACCTCCGAACTCTCCTTCACCGATGTCCGGGTGCCGGTGGAGAACCTCCTCGGCGAGCAGGACAAGGGCTTCTCCTACCTCGGCCGCAACCTGCCCCGCGAGCGGCTGTCGATCAGTGTCGGCGCGACCGCCAACGCCACCGCCGCGATCGCCTTCGCCAAGGAGTACGTCCAGGAGCGGAAGGTCTTCGGGCAGCCGGTGGCCGCCTTCCAGAACACCAAGTTCGTCCTGGCCGAGTGCGCGACCGAGGTCGCGGCCCTCCAGGCCATGGTCGACAAGGGCATCGAGTTCGACGACGCGGGCGAGCTGACGCCCGCCGACGCGGCGAAGATCAAGCTCTTCGCCACCGAGGTCGCGGGCCGGGTCATCGACAAATGCCTCCAGCTGCACGGCGGCTACGGCTACATGCTGGAGTACCCGATCGCCCGGCTCTACGCCGACACCCGGGTCAACCGGATCTACGGCGGCACCTCCGAGGTCATGAAGACCATCATCGCCAAGGACCTCGGGCTCTGACCTCCTCCCCTTCACCCGCCGCGCGTGGCCGCTCCCCCGAGCCGCCACGCGCGGCCGTCTTCCGGCCCTCCCCCGTCGAAGGAACCGCCGCCATGACCAGCACCACAGCTTCCGCGCCCGCGGGCCCGCTCGCGGGCGTCCGGGTGATCGAACTCGGCGGAATCGGCCCCGGGCCGTTCGCCGGGATGATCCTCGCCGACCTCGGCGCCGAGGTGATCCGGGTCGACCGGCCCGCCGAACACGGCCGCCCCTCGGGCCATCCGATCCTGCACCGGGGCCGCCGCTCCGTCACCGCCGACCTCAAGGACCCCCGGGGCGTCGATCTCGTCCTGCGGCTGGCCGACGGCGCCGACGCGCTGATCGAGGGCTTCCGGCCCGGGGTGACCGAACGCCTCGGCCTCGGGCCCGGTGTCTGTCTGCCGCGCAACCCCCGGCTGGTGTACGGGCGGATGACCGGCTGGGGCCAGGACGGTCCGCTCGCCCAGGCGCCGGGCCACGACATCAACTACATCGCCGTCGCGGGCGCCCTGGCCCAGGTCGGCCCGGCCGACGGGGACCCCGTCGTCCCGCTGAACCTCTTCGGCGACATGGGCGGCGGCGGGATGCTGCTCGCCCTCGGGATCGCCGCCGCCCTGTACTCGGCGAAGGTCACCGGCCGGGGCCAGGTGGTGGACGCGGCGATGACCGACGGCACCGCGATCCAGCTCGCCCTGCTCCAGGGGCTGTTGCGGACCGGCCGCTGGACCGAGGGCCGGGAGCGGAACCTCTTCGACGGGGCCGCGCCCTTCTACCGTACGTACCGCTGCGCCGACGGCGCCCATCTGGCGGTCGGCTGTGTGGAGCCGCAGTTCTGGGCCGAGACCCTGCGCGTCCTCGGCCTCACGGACGATCCGCTGTTCGCGAAGCAGCACGACCGCGCGGCCTGGCCGCGGATGGCCGCCCGGCTGGCGGAGCTGTTCGCCACCCGGCCCCGGGACGCGTGGGCCGCCGACTTCGAGGGGACCGAGAGCTGTGTGACACCGGTACTCGACTGGACCGAGGCCGCGCGGCATCCGCACAACGCCGCCCGGGGCACGTACCGGCTGACCGCCGACGGCCATCCCGAGCCGGGTACCGCGCCCCGGTTCCTGGGCACGCCGGCGGCCGAGCCGCGCCCGGCCGGACCGACCGGCGGCCAGACCGACGAGGTCCTGGCGGAGCTGGGGATCGGCGCGGGTGAGCTGGCGGAGCTGCGGGCCGGGGGCGTGGTCGGCTGACGAGTCGTCCGTACGGTCCGTACGGCTCGGGAAAGGGGGGTGGGGCACGCGGTCCGTGCCCCACCCCCCTTTCCCGAGACCCTTTCCGGTGGCTCCGGCCGTCAGGAGCGTCTGCCGGGGCGCAGCACCGTCTCCTGCACCACGGACGCCACCAGACCGCCGTCCCGGTCCCAGAACTCCCCGTGGACCAGCCCCCGGCCGTCGCCCGCCGACGGGCCCCGCTGGACCACCAGCAGCCACTCATCCGCCCGGAAGGGCCGGTGGAACCAGACGGCGTGGTCGAGGGAGGCCAGATACGACCGATAGCTGCCGGGGCCCTCGCGCAGCGGCCCGGGGGTCTCCACGTCGAGCGCCGCGACGGGCGCCAGCATCAGATCCGATGCGTAGGTGAGGGCGCACATATGCGCCAGGGGTTCGTCGGGCAGTCGCTCGACGGAGCGGATCCAGAGCCGCTGTTCGGTCTCCCCTTCGTGTCGGGCCCAGGTCACCGGGGCGACCCGGACGTCGAGGACCCGGCCGATTTCGAACCGCCCGAACCCCTCGGGGTCGCGCTCGGCCCAGTTGCGGAACGCGCTCGGCAACCCGTCGGGCGGGGTCGTCGGCGGCACGGCCGGGTGCCGTTCCGGGGTCTCCTCGGGCAGCTTGAACGAGGCGGAGAGGGTGAAGATCACCTCGCCGCCTTGGACGGCGGTCACCCGGCGGGACGTATAGCTGCGGCCGTCCCTGGGCCGTTCCACCTCGTAGACGATGGGCCGGGCGGGGTCCCCGCCGCGCAGGAAGTAGCCGTGCAGGGAGTGCACCCGTCGTTCGGCCGGTACGGTGCCGCCCGCGGCGGTCAGCGCCTGGGCCGCGACCTGTCCGCCGAAGGCGCGCCGGGGCAGACCCGCGTGGCACCACCCCCGGAACAGATCGCGGTCCAGCCGTTCCAGGGCGAGGAAGCCGGGGAGATGACCGGGGCCGGACGCGGGCGGGCCGGACGGCGGGGCGATCCGTTCGGCGGCGGGGCCGGAGGCGATGTCCATCCGGGTCAGAGGAGTTCGAGGATCGTGGCGTTGGCCATGCCGCCGCCCTCGCACATCGACTGGAGCCCGTAGCGGATGCCGTTGTCCCGCATATGGTGGACGAGGGTCGTCATCAGCCGGGCGCCGGAGCCGCCGATGGGGTGGCCGATCGCCATCGCGCCGCCGAGCGGGTTCATCGTGGCGTAGTCGGCGCCGGTCTCCCGCAGCCAGGCCAGGGTGACCGAGGCGAACGCCTCGTTGATCTCGAAGGCGCCGATGTCGCCGATCGAGAGACCGGCCTTCTTCAGGGCCTTGGCGGTGGCGGGGATCGGCCCCTTGAGCATGGTCACGGGATCGGTTCCGGCCAGGACCGCGGTATGGATCCGGGCCATCGGCGTCCAGCCGTGGGCGCGGGCGGTCTCGGAGGTGGTGACGAGCAGCGCCGCGGTGCCGTCGGAGACCTGGGAGGCGTTGCCCGCGGTGATCGTGCCGTCCGTGCCGAAGGCGGGCTCGAGCCCGGCCAGGGTCCCGAGGGTGGAGCCGCGGCGGATGCCCTCGTCGGTGTCGAAGATCCGCTCGGCGCCGTCGGGCCCCGTGACGGTGACCGGCGCGATCTGGCCGGTGAAGCGGCCCTCGTCGACGGCGCGGGCGGCGCGCTCGTGGGAGTCCAGGCCGTGCTGGTCCATCTCGGTCCTGGTGATGCCGTACTCGTCGGCTATCAGCTGGGCGCCCCTGCCCTGGTTGAACCGGACGCCGCCGTAGCGCCGCAGGACGTCGGGGCCGAAGGGTTCGCCGAAGCTGCCGTCGAGGCGGGTGGTGCCGAGCGGGATCCGGCTCATGATCTCCACACCACCGGCCACCGCGATGTCGTACTGGCCGCTGATCACCCCGGCGGCGGCCTGGTGGACGGCCTGCTGCGAGGAGCCGCACTGCCGGTCGACGGTGACGCCGGGCACCGACTCGGGCCAGTCGGCGGCGAGGACGGCGGCCCGGCCGACGCAGCCGGTCTGCATGCCGACGGCGCCCGCGCACCCCCAGATCACGTCGTCGACCTCGACCGGGTCGAGACCGGTCCGCCGGACCAGGGCGTTCAGTACGTGGGCCGAGAGGGAGGCCGAGTGCTGCCGCGCGAGCGACCCGTTCCGCTTGCCGACCGCGGTTCGCACCGCGTCCACGATGACTGCGTCACGCATGGGGGATCTCCTTGCCGATCGATCAGCCGTAGCGAATGTTTCCTCACACAAACTAACCATCGATCCTTCTTGACACCAGTAATGTTCACCTAAAAAGTGAATCCTACATAACCAACCATTGAGATAGCTCGGTGAGCGAAGGGCAGTGCGGCATGGGAACCATGGACGGCAGGGTCGCGATCGTCTCCGGCTCGGGGCGGGGCATCGGACGGGCCATCGCCCTCAAACTGGCGGGTGAGGGCGCCAAGGTCGTCGTCAACGACCTCGACGCGGCGCCCGCCGCCGAGACCGTCACCGCGATCGAGCGGGCGGGCGGGCAGGCGGTGGCCTGTGTCGGTTCGGTCACCGGCGAGGGCTTCGCCGAACGCTTCACGGGGACGGCCGTCGACACCTTCGGCGGCCTCGACATCGTCGTCAACAACGCCGGTTACACCTGGGACACCGTCATCCAGAAGATGACCGACGAGCAGTGGCACACCGTCCTCGACGTCCATCTGACCGCGTCGTTCACGATTCTGCGGGCGGCCCAGCCCTACTTCAGGGCCCATCCGGTGGACTACCACCGCAAGGTCGTCAACATCTCCTCGACCAGCGGCTACTACGGCAATCTCGGGCAGGTGAACTACGCCGCCGCCAAGGCGGGGCTGATCGGGCTGACCAAGACCCTGGCCAAGGAGTGGGGCCGCTACAAGGTCAATGTCAACGCCGTCGCCTTCGGCTTCGTCCTCACCCGGATGACCGAGGTCACCGCCGCCGACAACGCCACCCTCACCATCGACGGCCGGGAGATCAAGGTCGGTCTCAACCCGGAGAAGGCGGCGATGGCCT
The DNA here is from genome assembly GCF_040641415.1 of Streptomyces sp. NPDC020875. Taxonomy (NCBI): domain Bacteria; kingdom Bacillati; phylum Actinomycetota; class Actinomycetes; order Kitasatosporales; family Streptomycetaceae; genus Streptomyces; species Streptomyces sp. NPDC020875. Next base: position 5,558 of record NZ_JBFADP010000059.1, read on the forward strand.
CCCGGATCATCCCACTGGGCCGCCCCGGCACCCCGGAGGAGGCCGCGGGCGCCGTCTACGCGCTCTGCCTCCCCGAGACCGACTACGTCTCCGGCCAGTGCCTGGTCGTCGACGGCGGCCGCGTCTGACCCGTACCGGACGGCCCGCGAACGACACCCGCCAGTTCGTCCCGTGAAGTTCACCCGTCAACCCGTCAAGGACAGCCCGTGAAGGACAGCCCGTGAAACGCACCCTCTACGCCCCGGAGCACGAAGCGTTCCGGAGCTCGATCCGGGCCTTCATCGCCCGGGAGGCCGTTCCGTACATCCACGAATGGGAGGCGGCCGGGCAGGTCCCCCGCTCGGTCTTCAAGGGCCTGGCGCGGCTCGGCGCCCTCGGCTTCGACATCCCCGAGGAGTACGGCGGCCTCGGGCCGACGAGCTACCGGTACCAGGCGGTGATCCACGAGGAGGTGGCCCTGGCCGGTGCCTCGATCGGCCACCACCACGTCAACACCGGGGTGGTGCTGCCGTATCTGCTGGGTCTGGCGAACGACGAGCAGCGGGCCCGCTGGCTGCCCGGCTGTGCCGCCGGGGACATTCTGCTGGCCATCGCCATGACCGAACCGGGAACCGGATCCGATCTGGCGGGCATCCGCACCACGGCCCGGCTCTCGGCGGACGGCGGGCACTACGTACTCAACGGCGCCAAGACCTTCATCACCGGCGGCGCGGTGGCCGATCTGGTCCTGGTGGTCTGCCGTACCTCACCGTACGATCCGGCGGACCGCCGGGCGGGGCTGACGATCCTCTGTGTGGAGTCCGCATCGCCCGGGTTCGCGGTCGGCCGGAAACTGGCCAAGATCGGCCGGCACAGCATGGACACCGCCGAACTCTCCTTCACCGACGTCCGGGTGCCGGTGGCGAACCGGCTCGGCGACGAGGGGCGGGCCTTCGGCCATCTCTCCCGGAATCTGCCGCGCGAACGGCTCTCCATCGGGGTGGCCGGGGTCGCCCAGGCGCGGGCCGCCCTCCGGTTCACCCGGGAGTACGTCACCGGGCGCCGGGTCTTCGGAACGCCCCTGGCCTCCCTCCAGAACACCCGGTTCGTGCTGGCCTCCTGCGAGGCCGAGTTCCGGGCGGCGGAGGCGCTGGCCGACCGGGGCGTCGAACTCGACGACGCCGGGGAGCTGACCGCCGCCGAGGCGGCCCGGATCAAGCTCTTCGGTACGGAGGTGGCGGGCCGGGTCGTGGACGCCTGCCTCCAGCTGCACGGCGGCTACGGGTATATGACGGAGTATCCGATCGCCCGCCTCTACGCGGACACCCGGGTGTCCCGGATCTACGGCGGTACCTCCGAGGTGATGAAGACGATCATCGCCAAGGACCTGGGGCTGTGAGCCGGTTCTGACCGCGCGGGGGAAGGCCGAAGGGGGGCAGTCTCGCGGTCGAAGGACCGCTCGTGGACCGGTGTCAGAGCCGTTCGAGTACGGTCGCGTTGGCCAGCCCGCCCGCCTCGCACATCGCCTGGAGCCCGTAGCGGATGCCGTGGTCGCGCATATGGTGGACCAGGGTCGTCATCAGCCGGGCGCCGGAGGCCCCCAGCGGATGGCCGAGCGCCATCGCGCCGCCGTGGGGGTTGAGCCGGGCGGGATCCGCGCCGGTCTCCCGGAGCCAGGCCGCCGGTACGGGCGCGAACGCCTCGTTGATCTCGTACGCCCCGATGTCGCCGATCGACAGGCCGGCCTTCTTCAGTGCCTCGGCGGTGGCCGGGATCGGTGCCAGCGCCATCGTCACCGGGTCGCCACCGGCGAGTACGGCCGTACGCACCCGGGCGAGCGGGCGCCAGCCGTGCCGGGCGGCGATCTCCGAGGTGGTGATCAGCAGGGCCGCCGCGCCGTCCGAGATCTGCGAGGAGTTGGCCGCGGTGATCACCCCGTCCTCCTTGAACGGGGTCTTCAGAGCGGCCAGCAGGGCCGTCGTGGAGCCGGTCCTGATCCCCTCGTCGGCGGTGACCAGCCGCTCCCCGCCGTCCCCGGCCCGGACGGCGACCGGGACGATCTGGTCGCGGAACCGCCCCTCGGCGGTCGCCCTCGCGGCCTTCTCGTGCGACGCCAGGGCTAGTTCGTCGAGCTCCGTCCGGCCGAAGCCGTACCGTTCGGCGATCAGTTCCGCGCCCCGGCCCTGGCTGAACTCCTCGACGCCGTAACGGCGCCGTACGGCGGGGCCGAAGGGGCGGCCGTACTCCACCGCGTTCCGCGCGGCGCCGATCGGGACCCGGCTCATCGACTCCACGCCACCCGCGACCACGATGTCGTACTGCCCCGCGATCACCAGACCGGCGGCAAAGTGCACCGCCTGCTGCGAGGAGCCGCAGGCCCGGTCCACCGTCACCCCGGGGACCTCCTCCGGCCAGCCCGCCGCCAGCACCGCGGACCGGCCGACATTGGACGCCTGCTCACCGATCTGGGTGACACAGCCCCAGACCACGTCGTCCACCAGGCCGGGTTCCAGTCCGGTCCGCCGGGCCAGCTCCGTCAGCACCAGGGCCGACAGATCCACCGGGTGGATCCCGGAGAGCGCTCCCGCGCGCTTGCCCACGGGGGTGCGTACGGCTTCGACGATCACCGCGTCACGCATGGTGTTCCGATCTCCTCGGGTCCGGTTTCCCGACGGCGGCGAATGCCGTCACTTCTCGGCGGCGGCAGCGACGGCGGCGAGTTTCACGGCGTCCCGCTCCGGGTCGATCAGCAGCAGTCCGACCACCCCGCCGATGATCAGCGCCACCCCGACCAGGGTGAAGCCGGTGGTGTATCCGGCGGCCTTGCTGGCCGCGTTCTCCACGATGCCGCCGAGCACCAGCGGGGCCAGGAAGCCGCCCAGACTGAAGACCGCCGTGATGACGGAGAGCACCACGCCGCGCTGCTCGACCGGGGCGACATCGCTGATGGCGGCGAAGGTGGCACCGTAACCGGCCGAGCCCATACAGGCGCTGAGCACCAGCAGGACCATATGCGGCACCCCCGCGTCCAGCGGCGCCCAGGCCAGGTGGAGCAGTCCGGAGGCGATCACCAGGGACGCCCCCAGCACACCCCGGGAGAGCCGGCTGCTGACCCCCCGCCGGGTCATGGCCCCGGAGGCGAAGCCGACGGCGATCACGGCGATCATGCCGCCGAGATAGGGCAGCGCCGTCAGATTCCCGGCGGTCTTGTCACCGTAGCCGAGCCCCTGCTCCAGATAGGGCTTGAGCCAGGTGACCTTGAGGGATGTGGAGGCGTAGGCGGCGAAGAACATCACGGTGATGCCGATCACCGAGCCGGTGGTGAGCGCCTTGCGCAGGGGGACCCGGCGGGGCAGGACGCCGGTGCCGCCGTGGCCGCGTACCGCGTCCTCGTCGCCCTCGCGGCCGACGACCAGCCAGATCAGGGTCACCACGGCACCGGCCACCGCCAGGGCGATGAACGCTGCGTGCCAGGAGTAGTCGCTGACGATCCAGGTGAGGGTCGGGGCGCCGATCACCGCGCCCACATTGGCCCCCGCGATCACCACCGAGCTGGGCAGGGCCCGCTTCTCGGGCGGGAACCAGCTATGGGCGATATGCATGGCGATGGCCGTGGTCGGCCCCTCGGCGAAGCCGAGGAGGACCCGCATCGCCACGATGGTGCCGAAGCCGACCTGCCACCCCATGGGCAGCAGGCTGAGCGACCAGATCACCATGATCACGAGCAGCAGGATCCAGGGGCGCATCCGGGTCATCAGCCAGCCGCCGAGGATGCCCCCGACGGCGAAGAGCGCGAAGAAACTGGCCTGGATGACGCCGAACCGGCTCTCGCCGATACCGAGGTCCTTCATGATCGCGGGCCCGGCGATATTGGTGACGATCTTGTCGGCGTAGTTCATCACCAGGACCAGAACCAGCGCCCAGACGACGAACCAGCCCCGGCGCTCGGCCGACCGGCTTGCCGATGTGCCGCGCCCCTCGGAACCGGGTTCGGCGGTGCGATCCACTTCGATGGTCATGGGTCTCCCTCGGAACAGGCGGGAAGGGGGCGGCACGGCAGGCCCGACGGCGCCACGGGCAGCCGTCCCCACCGACGACGCCCTCGCCTGAATGAAAGAGAAGCATCACATGTAGGTCAGAACAAGCCTTCTGACACGGGTTTATCCTTCGCCACCAACAAAATCGAGAGTTAGTTGATATTCACATCGCCGTTGTGGGCGCCCTCGGGGACGACTCCAGGACGAGCAAACGGGGAGTGCGTGGGAGTACGTCGGCTCCGGCGCGCCCGACCCCGGCCGGGCCGTCACCACGGCGACGGCGTGCCCGGACCCGGGGCCGTACGGCGGACACGCCGACCGCGGGGCGGCGGGACGGCAGCGGCGGAGGACGGACGGGAGACGTCGGCGCAGAGTGCCGCCCGGGAGGGCGGACGCCCGGCGGGCAAGACGGGCCGGGACGGGCGGCCGGGCGCTTCGCGCCCCGGCGCCACCGGGTCCGGTGTTCCGTACCTCGCGGGGAGGGAGTCGGCGGCTCGCCGCGCCGCCGGGAGCGGCGGGCCGCCGTCGGTTCAGCGCTGCTGGTCGAGCCAGGCTTCGAAGGTGGTCGGCGCGATCCGGGCGCCTCCGGCGGGCAGCAGGACGTCTCCGGCCATCGCGGGGCCGAAGATCCCGGACCAGGTGGGGACGAGCTTCACCGAACGGCCCCGGGCCCGGTGGGTGCGGCGGGCCATGTCGACCAGGTCGTGGGTGTCGGGCCCGGCCAGGTCCGGGTAGCGGCCCTTCGGTTCGCCCGCGGCGAGTTCCGCGAGTACGTCGGCGACATCGGCGGGGGCGACCGGCTGGACGAGCAGCGGGGCGATGGTGGCGACCCCGTCCCGTTCGCTCCAACCCGCCACCATCTCGGCGAAGTCGTGGAACTGGGTGGCGGGCACGATCGTCCACGGCACCGGCCCTTCGGCGACCAGCCGCTCCTGCTCCCGCTTGCCCGCGTAGTGCGCGTTGCCGTCCACCCGGGCCGCCGCCGCGATCGACAGCAGCACATGGTGCCGGACCCCGGCCCTCGCACCGGCGGCGAGCAGATTGCGGGTGGCTGTGCCCAGATACCCCACCGCCCCCTCCCGCTCACCGGGCGGGTTGTTGGTGGCGTCGACGACCGCTTCGACCCCGGTCAGCGCGGCGTCGAGCCCCTCGCCCGTCACCAGGTCGACACCGAGCGAGCGGCTGATCCCGACGACCTCGTGCCCGTTCCGGTCCAGCGCGGCAACGGTGAGCCTGCCGATGTTGCCGGTGGCCCCGGCCACGGCGATCCGCATGTGTTCCTCCTCCGGTTCGATCCGCGCACCCTATCGCCGGGGCCGTCGGCGGGCGGATATCACCGCCGTTCCGGGCCGGGTCCGGCCGGGACCGCCGCCGTCAGCCCCGGCCCGTGCCCGACGGCTCCTCACGGGCGTCGCGGAGCCCGGCGGGCCCGGCCGGGCTCCGGGCGCGGCCCGCGCGGTGGAAGAGGACGGAGCCGAGCAGGACCCCGGCGACCACCAGGGCCCCGCCCCACAGTTCGTGGAAGGTGGGGGTCCGGCCCGCCCACAGCAGGTTGAAGGCCGCGCCGAAGACCGCCTCCATGGCGATCACCGGACCCATGACGGCCGCGGGCAGCCGGCGGGAGGCGATGTTCCAGAACCAGGTGGCGCACCAGGAGCCCAGGACGGCGATCGCCGCGCACCAGAGCAGGAACGGGACGAACACGGCGGCGTCCGAGAACGGTGCCGGGCCGCCCGCGGTGGCCGCGACCGGTACCAGGACCAGCGATCCGGCGAAGGCGCCGAGGCCGATCAGCGCCGTCCACGTCGTACTGTCGACCGTCGTCCGGCGCCCGAGCAGCCGGTGGTTGACGATCACGAAGTACGACCACGCGGCGCTCGCCAGCACCCCGAGGGCCACCCCGGCGGCGGGTCCCGGGCCTCCCGTGCCGCCGCTCGGCGCGCCGCCGTTGACCAGCAGCAGCCCGGCGGAGGTCAGCAGGACGGGCACGGCGAGGGCGCGCCACGGCAGTACCCGTTCCAGCGCGTTGGAGACCACCGCCACCATCAGCGGGATCAGTCCGGTGAGGGTGGCGGCCAGGACGCTGCCACCCGCCTCGGCGGAGAGCGCCAGCAGCAGATAGAAGCCGATGTAGCCGACGACACCGAGGTGCAGGGCGGCCAGGACGGAGCGGCCGTCGAGCGCCCGGATCCGGTGGCGGCGGGTCAGCAGTACGGCCAGGGAGAGCACTCCGAAGACGGCGTAGCGGCCGACGACGAGGGCGTAGACGTTGACGGGGGCGACGGCGGCGGGGCCGAGGAAGGTGAAGCCCCAGAGCGCGGTGGCCGTGAGCGCGGCGGCGAGTCCCACGGCCGGGGTGCCCGGTGCCGTACGCGTCATCGGTACGTCCCTCCCCTCCGCTCCGCCCGCCGGTCCGGCGCGCCTCGGGGGGCCGCGTCCGGCGGGTACGCGCGCCGCTACGGCGCCCGGTACCCCTTTCCGGGGACATGATGCTCGTCCGGCCGGGGTACGGCCGGGATCCCACGCCGTCCGCGTTCCGGCCCGGTCATGGCGCGCCGTCCCGGACCGCCCGGTCGCCGAGCCGTCGTACCTGGTCGACGAGGAAGTCGAAGTCGGCGGGTTCGGAGCGGTGGTTGTGGTGGGCGACCCGGATGACGAACGCGCCCCGGATCCGGGTGTGGGAGGGCATCGCCAGGCCCCGGGTCTGGAGGCGGCCGAGGACGGTCCGGTTGATCCGGTCCAGTTCCCGGACGTCGGCGCCGGGCCGTACGTAGCGGAAGCAGACCACGTTGAGGTCGCCCCGGGACACCAGTTCCAGCCGGTCGTCGGCGTCGATCAGACGGGCCAGGTGCGCGGTCTGGGCGAGGTTCTCCGCGAGGGCCGCGGCGAAGGCGTCGGCGCCGTGCGTCTTGAGGGCGAACCAGACCTTGAGGGCGCGGAACCGGCGGGACTGTTCGACGCCCCGGTCGGAGAAGGCCACCGGATAGGCCGACGGGCCCTGTTCGGTGGGGGCGATGTAGTCGGCGCCGGAGCGGAACGCGGCCTCCAGGACGCCGGACTCCCGGGTCAGCAGACAGCTGACGTCGAACGGCATATAGAGCCATTTGTGCAGGTCGAGGACGAGGGAGTCGGCTTCGGCGAGTCCGGCCAGCAAGGGCCGGTGGGAGGGGACGAGCTGGGCGAAGGCGCCGAACGCGCCGTCGACGTGGAACCACATGCCCTCGCGCCGGGCCAGGGCGCCGAGTTGGTCGAGCGGGTCGACGGCGCCGGTGTTGACGGTGCCCGCGTTGCCCACGACGCAGAGCGGGCGCAGTCCCGCCGCCCGGTCGGCGCGGATGGTACGGCGCAGGGCGCCGATGTCGATCCGGTGGGCGTCGTCCACCGGGACGAGCCGGAGGAAGCGCCGTCCGATGCCGAGGAGTTCCACCGCCTTCTCCACGGAGTGGTGGGTCTCGACGGAGCCGTAGACGGTGTACTGGACGCCGCCGAGGACGGCGCCCTCACCGCGGACGTCGGCGGCGCCGCACGCCTGGCGGGCGGCGGCCAGTGCCGTGAGCTGCCCCATCGAGGCGCCGCTGGTGAGCACTCCGGAGCCGGTGGCGGGCCAGCCCATGGCCTGCTTCAGCCACTCCAGCACCTGTTCCTCGACCATCATGGCCGCGTTGCCGCCGGACCCCAGGGTGCAGTTGATCAGGGAGGCCAGCAGATCACCGAGGGCGGCGACGGGGACGCCCGAGCCGTTGGCCCAGCCCCAGAAGCGGGGGTGGATATTGCCCCGGGGGAACGGCAGGATCGTGTCCCGGAACTCGTCGTAGACCTCGTCCATGGGGCGGCCCGCGGTGGGCAGGGGGGTGGTGAAACCGGCCCGGACGGTGTCGGGAACCGGCTGCCAGACAGGCTGGTCGCGGATGGCCGCGAGGTGGTCGGCCAGCTCGTCGACGATACGTTTGCCCAGGGCGCGGAACTCGTCCCAGTCGGGGTCGAGCGGGGGGTCGGTGTGCATGGCGTCCTCGTCTCGCGGATGGGCCGCGCCGGGCGGCGGTCAGCGGCCGGCCAGGGGGGCCGCCGGGGTCGTCTCGGGGGCCCGGGGCGCGGGGGCGAAGGCGGTGAATCGCTCCGGGTGGTAGAGCCGGTGCATCGGGTGGCTCTCCCGGCGCAGCGACGCCAGGACGGCGCGGGCGACGGCGGGCGACTGGGCGAATCCGCCGGTGTTGTGGCCGCCGGTGACGACGAACAGGCCGCCGTCGGCGGTCGGTTCGGTGTGGTGGACGCCCAGGGACGTGGCGGTCCAGGGCCGTACGCAGTATTTGAAGGCGTAGCCGTCGTGGGGGTCGGCGGAGGTGTAGGGCGCCGCCCGGCCCGGGAAGAGCCGGTCGGCGGTGTCGAGGACGCCCCGGCGCAGGGCGCGCAGTTGGCGCGGGTCGGGTTCGGTTCCGGCGCCGGTGTAGCCGTAGCCGGATCCGACGACGAGGACGTCTCGTCCGGCGCCGTCGACGGCGAGGGTCACATTGGCATCCTCGGTGAGATGGCCGTGCCGTCCCACTTTGAGGGAGTGCCGTAGTACGGGGGTGTCGTTGCCGACCCGGGTCCAGCCGCCCAGGACGCCGTGGATCCGCCCCTCGCAGGGGGTGCGGGCCAGCAGGGTGTCGCCGGGGACGCCCGGGGAGACGACGAGATGGGCGCCGGGCGGGATCGGCAGGGGGCAGTCGAGTCCGGTGACGGTGCCGTCAGCGTCCCGCCGTACGCCCGCCACGGGGGTGTTCCAGTGGAAGCGGACTCCGTGTCCCCGCAGCCAGGCGGTGATCCGCCGGGTGAACTTGTGGACGTTGAGGGTGAAGCCGGGGACGAGGAAGCCGCCCGCGAGGGTGCCGTCGGCGAGGGGGCGGGCGAGGGCCGGGGTGTCGCGGGCGAGCCGGGCGGGGCCGGGTTCGGCGAGGACGGCGCCGATGGCGTGGTGGCGGGCGAGAGCGGCCCCGAGGTGGCCGGGGTCGGAGTACACCCGGAGGATGCCGTCGGCGAGGACGACGCCGTCGAAGAGTTCGGGCCGGTCGCGGCGGAGCCGGGTCCACTCCCCCGCGGCTTCGGCGCTGAGCGTGAAGACGTCCTCGTTGTAGGCGCGGGCCAGCCAGGACGGTACGCGTTCGAACTCGTCGATCCAGGCCCGTTCGGCGGCGGTCAGTCCGGCGGGCTCCCGGGCCAGCCAGCCGTGGTCCTCGATCAGTCTGCGGAAGTGCCCGGGCGGGCCGCCGTGGAAGTCCTGGTTGTTGTAGTTGTCCATCTCCGTGAAGGTGAACATCCGGGCGTCGTCCCCGGCGTGGGTGCAGCCGTACGCGTCCCAGCGGGCCCGTCCCGGGGCGGGTGAGCGGTCGATCACGGTCACCCGGTGGCCCGCCTCGACCAGGGTGATCGCGGTGATCAGATTGACGATCCCGGCGCCGACGAGGACGGTCTCCGGTAATCGCCGGCGGCCGGCGGGTCCGCCGGGGTCGGGCAGGGGGCGGGCGAGGGTGAAGCGCCGTTCGCAGCGGGCCAGGGCGGCGGCGAGCCCGTCGAGGCCGGAGCCGCCGCGGTACTCCTCGATGCCGCCGGTCCGGGCCGGTCCCGGGACTCGCGGCCCGGTCTCGTAGGCGAGGAACTTCACCCCGGGTACCTGCCGCTCCCAGTGGTCGAGCAGGGGTCCGGCGGGGCGCCGGGAGCCGATCAGTCCGGTCGCGCCGTGCCGGAGGAGGGCGGCCAGCAGCCGGTCGGCGGGGGCAGTATCCAGCTCCGGCGCGTGGACGACGTTCCCGGCCCGGGCGAAGTCGGTGGTGTCCAGGTCCGGTCGGGGGCTGGTGAGCAGAATCTCCATCTCGTGCGGTCCTGTTCTTGCGGTCGGTTCAGTTCCGGACGGTGCCGAAGGGGTGGGGGCGGTGGACCATGCGCAGCCGGGGGGACGCGCCGTCGCGGCCGGGTTCCATGGCGGCGCCGGTCCAGCCGTCGGCGAAGGCGCGGGCCAGTTCCGCGGTGGCGGCGAAGTCCACCACGCGCTCCGGTGCCGCGGGACCGGGCCCGTCCGCCGCCGGGGCGGCGCCGGTCGGTCCGGCGGCGGGGCCGAGGGGTCCGGTGGCGGGGGCGGCGCCGGGCGCGGGCCGGTAGAGCAGGAACCGCAGTCGGCCGCCGAATTTGCGGACCAGGTCCACGGGCCGGAATCCGGCCGCCATCAGGGTCCGTACCCCGTGCGGGTTCGCCGGTGCGCTGGTGGCGAGGAGGTGGCGGATATCGGTGTCCGCCAGGTCGGCGAGCGCCCGGGTGTTCATCAGCCCGGCCAGCCCGTGGCCGCGCCGTTCGGGCAGTACGGCGACGGTGTCCCAGTGGGCGACGTACCGGTGTTCGGCGGGGTCGATGGCGGTGTCCCGGGCCAGGTTGAACGGGCGGTCCCGGGGAAAGTAGACGATCCGGTACGCCACCGTACGGGCGCCGTGCCGTACCCCGTAGCAGCGTCCCCCGCCGCCGAGGCAGTAGGCGATGAACTCGGGGGTGCTGGTCTGGAGGATCGAGGGGTCGGCCAGGGCGCCGTGGACCCGCCGCTGGAGGTCGAGCAGGAGGGGGAGGTCACCGGGGCCGAGCCGGCGCACCTCGAAGGTCACCCCGTCTCCGTCACCGCCGCCGCCGTCACGAAGGCCGCGATCAGCGGATCGGGGTCCGGGCCGCCCGGGTCGGCGGGGAGTTCCGGATGCCACAGCACGCCGACGGTCCATCGGTGCCCCTCCGCTTCGACGGCCTCGGGCAGCAGATCGTCGGCGGTGGCCGTGACCCGCCAGCGCACATCGCCCGGCGACTGCTCCCCGAGGCCCTGGTGGTGGTACGAGGTCACCTTCACCGCGCGCTCCCGGTAGGCCGCGTGGACCCGGCTGTCCTCGGCGAGGGTGACGGAGTGCCGGACGGATTCGGTACGGGACGCGCGGTGGGCGACCAGTCCTCCGTTGACGTCGGGAATGTGCGGGATCAGGGAATTACCGGTCGCCGTATAGAGGATCTGGGCACCGCGGCAAATACCGAGAACCGGGATTCCGCGATCCATGGCATAACGGGCCAGTCGCAGCTCGAACACATCACGTCCGGGCTGGTAGGGATAATCGGCCTGCCGGTCCGGGCCCGTGCAGTGCGCCGGGTCGATGTCCTCGCCGCCGGTGAGCAACAGCCCGTCCAGGGTGGCGAGATAGGGTTCACAGAGCGCGATTTCCGTACCCGGGACGACGAGCGGCATTCCGCCGGAGCGTATCACCTGGTCGACATATCCCCGGTGAATACAGTGGCTGAGCTGTTCCCGGCGAAAGCGGGCGGTGATGCCGATACGGGGGGTCATGACGGGCGGCCCGGGCGGCGACGGATATCCGCCGGGCCGGGACAGGAGTGGTAATGATCCGTTTGAGCTGCGTGCATGAGCCTGGCTCCCCACATGACACGGATGTGTGACGCACGGCCGTCCGATGGACGGTCGCGCCCGGCGAGGGAACGGAAATACCGCGGCGAACGGCACGCTAACGGAAGCCGGTGACGGCGCGCAAGGGCGGTCGACAAGGAAAGCCGCAAGGTCTTACCATATGGCTCGCGTTGATTGTCGAAAACGTCTCGATGCACAGATCTTGCGACAATCCGCCGATAGGTCAATGGAATTGTATGACGATTCCATTGCTTCACCTCTTCTCGTTGACAAGTCGCCGACGCGGCCACCGGCATCGGGTATGCCGAGGTCGTTCATCGAGATGACCGGCCGGGGCTTGTCGATCCATTCCACGGTGTGAACCCGGCGCCCGCTCTCCGCCGCACGCCACCGGGCGCCGCTCCGCCGTACCAGCGTTGCCCATTCGATCCGAACAGGTCAGCGTCACCCCGTTCTTCGGGGTGGTCGCGGCGATCGTCTTCCTCGAGGAGTCCGTCACCGTCCGGCAGTTCGTCGGGGCGGCTCTGATCATCGGGGGGATCTTCCTCTTCACCGAGGACGATCTCGACGAGTGAGCGGCGGCGGGCCGGAAGCCGTACGGGATCCCGGACGGCACCGGCCTCAGCGCCCGACCGGCGACCCGTGACCCGCGACCGGCGACCGGCGACCGGCGGTCAGGCTCCGGCTCTGCGGGTACGGAAGGCCCGCTGACGGCAGGCCGCGGAGCAGTACACCCGGGGCCGCCCGGCGCGCGGTCCGGTGGGCAGAGCCCAGCCACAGGCCCGGCAGACCGGGGGTGTTGCGTCACTCTCCCCCGCCCCGTCACCCGTTTCGTCACATGACTCCCGGTGTCCCGTACGGCCGGTTTCCCGGCTCGCCGGGGACATTCCGGTACCCGCCGCGCGTGCCGCGGCGACGACGTCCTCGTGCGGCAGTCTGCCCCGCGGGGTGTGGGCCCGGACCTCCCACTCCAGATAGGGGCAGTCGGTCATGTCGTCGTCCTCGCACCGCAGCAGATGGGTCATATAGGTACGGGCGGTCCGCAGTTCGGCCAGCTCCCGGTCGAGCCGGGAGATCTGGTCGGTGACCGCCCGGCGCCAGGTGTCGGGGCCGTCGTTCCCGGCGACCACGGAGACGGCGCTGCCGAGTGGCATCCGCCCCAGGACGCAGCAGAGGTAGGCGAGACCCACCCGGCGCAGCTCGCGCTCGCCGTACCGCCTGCGGCCACCGGTACGCGGCGGCGGGGGCAGTACCCCGGTCCGCTCCCACCAGCGGAGGGTCGCGGGTGACAGCCCGAACAGGGCCGCCGCCTCGCCGATGTCGACACGGTGCTCGTCCATGGGCCCAGTTGACATCATGTCCACCGCAACAAGCAAGGTGAGCCTAACCTTACCCGCTTGCCAGAGAACGTAGGTGCGATGAACGGAACGACGGCGCCGGCCCACCCCGCCCGCGGGGTACTCCCCGTCCTCGGGGCCCTCTATCTGGTCGCCTACATCGGCTTCTCGTTCTTCTGTCTCACCCTGGGCACGATCCTGCTGACCCGGGGTGTGTCGATGGGCACCGTCGCCCTGGTCAATCTGCTGGGGCTGGTGTACGCGGCCCGGTTCCTGGCCGCGCCGTTGGTGGACCGGGTCCGGCCGTCCCGGGCGGGCCGCTACCGCGGCGTGCTGATCTCCACCCAGCTGGCGCTGGTGGCGATTCTGCTGGCGCTCGCGCCGCTGGACCCGGTCGGCGATCTGCCCTGGGTACTGGTTCTGACGGTGCTGGTGATGCTGGTGTCGATGGTCCATGACACGGCCCTCGCCGGTTTCACCGTACGTCTGGTGCCCCCGGGGGCGTACGGCACCGCCAACGGCGTCCAGATGGCCGCCGCGTCCCTCTCCATCCTGATCGGCTCCAGCGGCGCCCTGCTGCTGTACGCCCATGCCGGGTGGACGGCCGCCCTGGTCTGTCTGGCCCTGGTGTACGCCGTACCGCTGGCCGTCCTGGCCCGGGTGGCGGAACCGGCCGCCCCCGGGACCCCGGACGCTCCCGGAGCGCCCGCCGGGGACTCGGGGTTCCGGGCACTGCTGGACTATCTCCGGCGTCCGCGTACCCGCTGGTGGGCCCTGGCGGTCATTCCGGCCTTCGCCGCCGGGGGCTGGCTGGTGTCGGGCCCGCAGTCGGCGATGCTGCTGGAGGCCGGCTGGCCGACCGACCGGATCGCCCTGGTCCAGTCGGTGGGATACGGAGTGCAGACGGTCGCGGCGCTGGTCACGGGGGCGGCGCTGACCCGGTTCGGGGTCAGCCGCTGCGCACCGGTCCTGGCCGTCGCGGGGACCGTCGGCACCGCCGCCCTGCTGCCGCCGGCCCTCGGGCACGCCCCGCTCGGGCCCACGGCGCTGGTCCTGATCGCCACGGGGGTGGTGTACGGGGCGAAGGTCACCCTGATCTCGGCGGTGTCGATGCGGCTGGCCCGGCCGGGGTCGGCGGCCGGGGACTACACCCTGCCGCTCTGTGTCGAGGGCGTCTTCATCACGGCCGTCAACGCGGCGGGGCTGGCGCTGGCCGCCAGGGCCGGTTTCGTCTGGCCGGTACTCCTGGCGGTCGTGGTCGCGGCTGCGGCGTTGCTGGTCCCCGGCTGGCTGCGGCGGAACCTCGCACCGGGTGAGGACGGCCCGGAGCCCCGGGCCGTGGCCGGAACCGTACCCTGTGCCGGACGCCGGGCCCCGCTGCGGGCGGGACGGCCCGTCAGTCCCCGCCACAGCCACCGCAGTCGCCGCAGCTGAGGTCGCCACCGCCGTCGCCGGAATCCTCGTTCGCGCCTCCCCTCCCCCGGCCGGACCCGTGGCCGTCGGGCCCGGGTACGAACCAGAGCAGTACGGCCACGACGGCACCGCCCACGGCCCCCACCCACCACAGCGCCGATACCGAGAAGTCATGGCCCAGTACGGCCGCCACGAAGTCGTCGAGCACCACCGCGGTGATCCACCCGCCTCCGGCCCCGCCGATGAGGGAGATGGCGATCCGGTCGCCGACGGTCTCTGCCACGGCTCCCCCTTCGAACCCGGTCGGGCGCGACGAGTGTCCCGCCGGGCGGGGGTGCCGTCGAGACGGCGGAGTGGCCGGAACGCGCCGGATTTCCGGCGGGCGTTCGGGGAAAAGATCTTCGAGTCCGGATCATTCCTCCGACCGAACGCGCACCGCGCACGCCTCAGAGCACGTCCTTCCCGGCCGTATCGTGACCGAAAGGCTCCCTCTCCCTTGCGCGCACAGAAGTCCACCGCCGCCCGCGAGCCCGCCCCCAATCTGTTCGACCGGTTTCCCGCACTTCAGCGGGGCCTCGACCGGCTGGACAACAGACCCTTCGCCCAGGGGCTGCTGCTCTGGGCCTCGGGCTTGGTCAAACCGGTCTTCCTCGACCATATGATCACCCCGGAGCCCCGGGCCGAACTCGCCCCCGTACGCACCCTGCTGGAGCGGGGGCGGGAGGATTACGCGGATCGGCTGACCCGCTTCCTCGACCACGAGGACCTGCTGGCCCGGATTCCCGTCCAGGGCCTGGAGTACGGCTCCGACCCCTTCTGGGGCAATACCTGGCTACCGCCGCTGGACGCCCTCTCCCTCTACGGGCTGCTCGCCGAGGTGAAACCGGCCCGGTATCTGGAGATCGGCTCCGGCAACTCCACCATGTTCGCCCGGCGCGCCGTCGACGATCTCGGGCTCGCCACCCGGATCGTCTCGATCGACCCCACCCCCCGGGCGCCGATCGACGCGATCTGCGACGAGGTGATCCGGGTTCCGCTCCAGGAGGCGGATCCCGCCGTCTTCGAGGCGCTGGAGCCGGGTGACATCGTCTTCCTCGACGGTTCGCACCGGCTGCACATGGGCTCGGACGTGATGGTCTTCTTCTTCGAGCTGCTGCCCCGGCTCAAGCCGGGCGTGCTGGTCCAGGTGCACGACATCATGCTGCCCGCGGACTATCCCGAGTCGTGGCGGTGGCGGCTGTACTCGGAGCAGTATCTGCTGGCGGCGCTGCTGACGGCGGCCCCGCAGCGGTTCGACGTCGTCCTGCCGAACGCCTTCGTCCACGGCGATCCCGAACTCCGCGAACTGCTGCGCCCGCTGTGGCGGCGGCTCGGTGTCACCCGGCACGACCGGCCCGCCTCGTTCTGGTGGCGGCACCAGGGCTGAACCGTCCGGCCACCGGCCCGCCGCACACTCCGCGGGCCGGTGGCCGGTGGTCCCACCGGGCGGGGCGGGTCAGCCGCGTCCGGCGATCCGCCAGTGCCGGGCCCGCTCGTACCGGCCGCTGAGCCGGGCGAAGGTGCCGCCCGTCCGGGCCAGTTCCCCGGGGGTGCCGTACTCGGTGACCCGACCGCCGTCGAGCGAGACCACGTAGTCCGCCGCGGCGAGGGTCGCGGGCCGGTGGGCGATCACGATCACCGTACGGTCCGGGTCCTTGCCGAGGTTGGCGACGGCCTGGGCCACCGCCGCCTCGTTCTCCGGGTCGAGCGCCGAACTCGCCTCGTCGACCAGGACGATACGGGCCCGCTTCAGGATCGCGCGGGCGATCGCGACGCGCTGCCGCTCACCGCCCGACAGCTGGGCCCCGGCCTCGCCGACCCGGGTCAGCCGGCCGTCCGGCAGGCGTTCGATCACCTCGTCCAGCCGGGCCGCCCGGGCGGCGGCGGTCAGCTCCGCCTCGGTCGCGTCCGGCGCGGCCAGCCGGAGGTTGTTCTCGATGGTGTCGTCGAAGAGGTAGACGTCCTGGAAGACGATGGCGATCTCGTCCAGCAGGGTGGCCGGGTCGAGTTCGCGGACGTCGGTACCGCCGACCCGGACCGTCCCGGAGCCGACGTCGAAGAAGCGGGCGATCAGCCGGGTGACCGTCGTCTTGCCGGAACCCGAAGGACCCACCAAGGCGGTCGTGGTGCCCGGCCTACAGTGCAGGGACACCCCGGTCAGGGCGGCGGTGTCGCCGCCCGGATAGGTGAAGCCGACATCCCTGAACTCGACGTCCGCGGTGTCGATCCGGCGGACCGGGGCGGCCGGGGCGGGCAGGGCGGGGGTGGCCAGCAGCTCCTCGATCCGGGCGATCTTGTTGGTCATCGCGCGCAGGGCGCCGATCAGGTCGATCAGATGGCCCAGCGGCTCCAGGAAGCGGGCGGCCAGCACCAGCAGGGCGATCCCTTCGGCGATACCGACCCGGTCGCCGAGCATCAGGGCGGCGGCGAGGGCGAGGACGGTGACGAACCCCGCCATGATCACACCGGTGTAGACGAAGAACGGGCGCCGGGCCCGCCGCATGCCCTCGCGGTAGGTCTCGCGGTGGTCCACGAGGGCGGCCCGCATCCGGGGGGTGCCGTCGGCGTGGCCCGCGGCCCGGAGCACGGTCTGGGCCTGGCCGAGTTCGATGGCCCGGCCCGCGACCTGGGCCGCCGCCCGTTCGAGTTCGGTCTCGGCCTCTTCGGCGATCCGCCCGGCCCGTCGCAGCGCCCGGAGGGCGACCAGGGCGATCACGCAGAGCAGCAGCGCCATCCGCCAGTCCACGACCAGGGTCACGGCGACGACCGTCGCGGGCAGCAGGGTGGCGGTGATCGCGGGTCCGGCGACGGTGACCGCGAGATGGGCGGCGTCGCCGACGTCGGCGGTCACGGCCCGGGCGAGCCGGGCCTTGTGCTCGGCGGTGAACCAGCCCAGCGGCAGGGTGCTGACATGGCGCATCAGCCTGCGGCGGAGCTGGGCCGCGAGGGATCCGGCGGCGGCGAAGCCGACCGGGGTGGCGACGACGCTGAGGACGGCGTAGCAGAGCGCGCCGACGGCGCCGAGCACCAGCCAGGGGGTGGCCGCGCCGAGGTCGGGCTCGGGGCGGACGACGGCGTCGAGGACCGGGACGAGCAGACCGAGCAGCAGTCCCTGGAGTACGGCCTGGGCGGCGGTCAGCAGCCAGAGGCGGCCGAGGAGCCGGGGGTCGGGCCAGAGCCGGTAGAGCCTGCGGATCATACGAGTGCTCCTTCCTGCGCGGCCCACATCCGGGCGTAGAGCCCGTCGCGGGCGAGCAGTTCCTCGTGGCGGCCCCGTTCGGCCAGCCGTCCCCGGTCGAGGACGAGGATCTGGTCGGCCCCGGCGACGGTGTGCAGCCGGTGGGCGATCACGATCACGGTCTTGCCGACGGCGAGGGTGGCGAGGGCGCTCTGGACGGCGGACTCGCTGTCGGGGTCGAGGGCGGCGGTGGCCTCGTCGAGTACGACGACGGGCGCCTCGGAGAGGATGGCGCGGGCGATGGTCAGCCGCTGGCGTTCGCCGCCGGACAGGGCGCCGCCGCCCGCGTCGAGCGGGGTGTCGTAGCCGTCGGGCAGTCGTTCGATCACCTCGTGGATGTGGGCGGCTTCCGCGGCCCGGCGGACGGCGGCGTCGTCGGCGCCGGGGCGGCCGATCCGGATGTTCTCGGCCACGCTGTCCCGGAGCAGGGCGACGTCCTGGAAGACCAGCGACATGGACGCCAGCAGTTCGGCGGAGGGGATCGAGCGGACGTCCGTACCGCCGATCCGGACCGCTCCGCCGGTGGTGTCGTAGAACCGGGGCAGCAGGCTCGCCAGGGTCGTCTTGCCCGCGCCGGACGGTCCGACGATCGCGGTGACGGTTCCGGGCGGGCAGACCGCGTCGATCTCCTCCAGCGCGTTGGTGACACCGTCGTAGGAGAAGGTGACCCGGTCGAACTCGACGCCGTGTCCGGCGGGGCGCCGCGGCTCGGCGGGTTCGGGCAGCGGTGGCTGGGCCAGCAGCCGTTCGATGTTGGTGGCGCCCATCCGGCCCTTGCGGACCCCCTGGGAGGCGCTGACGGCCGGGAGGATCGAGTTGGGCAGCCCGATCGCGACGACCAGGAAGGCGACGAGTTCGGCGACGGCGAGCGTGCCGCCGTCGACGAAGACGAGTCCGGCGGTGGTGACGGCGGCGAGGACCGCCATCTCGGAGCCGCAGAGCCGGGAGACGGCCGAGCTGTAGCGGACCTCGGCGACCCAAGCGGCGAAGGCCCCGGCGTACTCGTCGACCGCGTCGTCGTAGCGGCGCAGTACCCGCCCGCCGGTGCCGAAGGTCTTCACGACCTGGATGCCGTCGGCGTATTCGACGCTCGCGGCGCTGATCCGGCCCTCGGCGGCGATCAGCCGGTTCATATGGGTCGTCATGGAGCGCATCGAGATCCGGTAGAAGACCCCCATCAGGGCCAGGACGCCGAGGGCGATCAGCGCCATCCGGACGTCCACCAGGAGGAGATAGCCGGTGGCGACGACGGTGACGGTCAGGGCGCCGGTGAGCTGGCCCAGGGCGTGGGCGATGACCTCGTGCATCTCCTCCAGGTCGCCGGTCATGGCCCGCTTGACCCGGCCGGAGCCGGAGGCCCGGAACCAGCCGAGGGGCAGCGAGCCGAGATGGCGGACGATCCGGACCCGCAGATCGTGCAGGATCGCCGCGTCCGCGTAGTGCCCGATCCGGGCGGACTGGACGAGCATCAGCAGCCAGAGGGCCGCGCCCGCGGCGCCGACGCCGACCCAGGTCCACACGGCCCGGTCGGCGCCCGCCGGGTCGTCGAGGACAGCCGCCGCGATCTCCGCGACGGCGATGTACGGCACGATGCCCGCCGCGGCACCCAGGGCCGAGAGGAGCGCGCAGATCACGAGGTGGGTCCGGACCGGGGCGAGCAGCCGTGCCAGGGCGCCGGTTCCCGCGAGTCCGGCCTGCGGGTCCGCGTCGGGGGCGGTTCCCGGCGGGGCGGCCGTCCGTGCGTTGGTGGTGGTGCTCATGCCCATGGTCCTCCGGGACGTCGTCGGTGCCGGGCGGCCCGGCCCGGCTCCCCGGGGCCGCGTCGGCGGTCCCGGCCGGAGGCATCCGGTCCGGCCCGGCCTCGCGTTCCATCCTGGTTCTTGAAGGAAACGTGATGTCAAAGGCGGGCTGGGGCGGGGTTGTCGCCCGCCCCGGTGGTGTCGCCCGGCGAACCCGCGGACGCGGTCCCGGCGGCCGGTGTGATGAAACCGGTTCCCCCGGTGATGAAACGTGGCGGCCCCGGCCCCGCGGCGCCCCGGCGGCAGCCACCGTTTTTCCGATGCTCACCCACCGAAGATTCCGCTTTTACCGCCCGGCCGGGGGCCGGAGGATGGCGGTGAGTCCGGTCAACGGGGAGGAAACCATGTCAGAAGCCGTCTCCCCGGATCTGCTGCCGCTGACCGCGCAGGACGGCCCCGACGGGCTGTCCGTCGGCGGGGTCTCCCTCGTGGAGCTGGGGCGCAGGTTCGGGACGCCGTTGTTCGTCTACGACGAGGAGCATCTGCGGCGGCGGTGCCGGGAGGCGGTCGCCGCCTTCGGCCCCGGCCTGGTCGCCTACGCCTCCAAGGCGTTCCTGTGCACCGCGATGGCCCGGCTCGCGCACGAGGAGGGGCTGCTGCTCGACGTCGCCTCCGGCGGTGAGCTGCGGGTGGCCCTGAACGCGGGCGTGCCGGGCGACCGGATCGTCCTGCACGGCAACAACAAGGACGACGGCGAGCTGCTGGCCGCGGTCCGGGCCGGGGTACGGCATGTCGTGGTGGACAACTTCGACGAGATGGACCGGATCGAGCGGCTCGCCACCGTCCACGGGCTCGCCCCGGTCCCGGTGGTGCTGCGGGTGGCGCCCGGGGTCGCCGCGGGCGGCCACCAGGCGATCCGTACCGGCGGTACGGACTCCAAGTTCGGCTTCGGGCTGGCGACGGGTGCCGCCGCGGCGGCCGTCCGGCGGGCCCGGTCGTCCGGGGCGATGGCGCTGGAGGGTGTCCACGCCCATGTCGGTTCCCAGGTACTGGACGCCGGGCGGCTCGCGGACGGCGCGGCGACCATCGCCCGGTTCGCCGTCGAGTCGGGGGTGGCCGGGCTGACCGTGGGCGGTGGGCTGGGTGTGGCGTACGAGGGGGGCGAGCGGGTGCCCTCGTTCGCGGAGTGGGCCACCGGGGTCCGTACGGCCGTCCGGGACGCGGGCTGGACCGGGCCGTTCGTGGTCGAACCCGGCCGGTCGGTCACGGCCCGGGCCGGGCTGACCCTCTACCGGGTGGGCACCATCAAGCACATCGAGGGCGTCCGGACCTATGTCGGGGTCGACGGCGGGATGAGCGACAACATCCGCCCCGCCCTCTACGGCGGCCGGTACGAGGCGTTCCTGCCCCGCGCCCCGTTCGCGGACCGCCCGCTGCGGGCCCGGCTGGTGGGCAAGCACTGCGAGAGCGGCGACATCCTCGTCGACGACGCGGCGCTCCCCGCCGATCTGGCGGTCTCCGATCTGCTGGCGACCCCGGTGACCGGGGCGTACGGCTATGCCATGGCGTCCAACTACAACAAGCTGCCCCGCCCGGCGGTGGTCTTCGTCCGCGACGGCGGTGCCCGGCTGGTGGTCCGCCGCGAGACCGAGGACGACCTGCTGCGCCTTGATGTGCCCGGCCCCGGTGAGAGGCCGGGGGCGGCGGGGGTGGCACAGGTCACCGCGCGTCGGCTGACTACGGCCTAACCTGGCGCGATGCTGAACAGTGGCCGTCTGCTCGTCCTGCTGGAGATCGCCCGGAAGGGCACCATCGTGGGGGCCGCCGGGGCGCTGCATCTGAGCGCGTCGGCGGTCTCGCACCAGCTGGCCCGGCTGGAGCAGGAGATGGGCGTCGCGCTGGTGGAGCGCGCCCCGCAGAGTCTGCGGCTGACGGCCGCCGGGCGGCGGCTGGCCGAGCACGCCCAGGCCATCGCCGATCTGATGGACGTCGCGCGGGACGATCTGCGCGGCCATGCCGTCGGCGAGGCCGGGGTGCTGCGGCTGGGGTTCTTCGCCTCGGCGGGCCTGGAGCTGCTGCCCCGGGCCCTGTCCGCGTTCGCGGCGGCCCGGCCCCATGTGGAGCTGGAACTGATCCTCGGGCAGCCGCACGAGCTGGTCCCCGATCTGGAGGCGGGACGGCTGGACGCGGTGGTGGTCTTCGAGCATCCGCTGGACCCGTGGTGCCGTCAGGCGTCGGTGGACGTGGAGATGTTCTTCGACGAGCCGCAGCTGATCGTGGTGCCGCTGCGGCACCGGCTGGGCCGCCGTTCGGTGGTCCGGCTGGCCGCGCTGGAGGGCGAGAGCTGGATCGGCACCCGGGGCGGCCACAGCGGGGAGCCCGTCCTGGAGCGCGCCTGCGCCGTGGAGGGCTTTCTGCCCCGGGTCCGCTGCCGCAGCGACCACTACCAGGTCACGATCAATCTGGCCCGCGCGGGAATGGGGATCGCCCTGGTCCCGGCGCTCGGTCTGGGCGATACGGCGGGTGTCCACGTCTGCCGGCTCGACCACCCCCGGCTGCACCGCCGGATCGGTGTCGCGACCCGGGGCACCAATGAGAATCCGCTGCTCCGCTCGTTCCTGACGGATCTGCGGTCGGCTGCGGAGGAGGTCGGGGCGCTGCTGGGCGCGCAGTGGACGTGACGCCGGAGCGGGCACCGGCCGCGTCGCACTCCGGCCCCGCCACCCGGCGGCCTGCCCCCGGACCCGGCCCGCACACCGCGCGCGGCTGATCGCGCGGTTCCGCCCCCTGTGCCTTCGGCGATGGAGGGCCCCCGGGCACGGGAGGCGCGCTCGTCCCGCCCGGCCGACGGTGCACGGCCGGACGGTACGCCGCGGAAACAGCCGCCCGAGCCTGTCGTGCGACGACCACCCGGTACGTGGCCGACCGCTCCGTTCACAGGGCTGAGCCCTGCTGCCGGTCGCTCCGGTGACAGGGCCCGGCGGGCCGGGGAGTCAGCCAGCGTACTCCGCCAGGGTGCGGCCGACGTCGCGGATGGCGTGGACCGCCGCGCGTTCCGTGCTCTCGCCGAGGGCCGTGTCCCAGTGCGCCACGATCGCGTACGCCACCCGGCGGGCGCCGATGAAGACGCCCGTATCGGCCCGGACCCCCGGGTCCGTGCCCGTCTTGTTGGCGACCAGCAGGACGCCGGGCGGCGGGGCCGGGAACTCCCGTGTGTAGGGGTCGTGGACGGCGAGCGCCGGGGCCAGGCCGTGGTCGGTGTTGGACCGCATCCAGTCGAGGAGCAGCCGGGACGCCCCCGGTGTGACCAGGGTGCCGCGGGCCGTGTGGGCGGCGAGTTCGGCGAGCGCGCGGGCGGTGCCGGTGGCGAAGACCGGCGGGTCGCCGGGGCCCCGGTGGTCGCGGACCCGGTCGTGGACGGTCAGTTCGCCGAGGGAGAGGCGCCGGGCGAGGTTCCCGGTCGCCTCGGTGCCCACCAGCCGCAGCAGTGCGTTGGTCGCGGTGTTGTCGCTGACGGCGGCGGTGAGCACGGCGAGGTCGGCGACGGTCCAGCCGGTGCGGCCGAGCCGGGTCAGGAGGCCCGTGCCGTGGACGGTGTCGGCCGGATCGAGGGCGACCGGTGCCGCCGGGTCGAGTTCACCGGCGTCGATCCGGCGGGCGACCTCGGCCAGCAGCAGCAGTTTGGCGGTGGAGGCGACCGGCAGGACGACGGTGTCGTCGACACCGGTGGTCCGGCCGTCGTCCACGTCGATCGCGGCGACGCCGAGGACGAACGGCAGCGCGGCGGCGCTGCGGGCGGCCGCGGCGACTCGGGCCAGGGTCACGGCACCCTCACCACCTTTCCGGCGCGCACCCCGGTGGGCCGGCCGTCGCGGACGGCGACCCGTCCCGCGACCAGGACCGCGGCGACGCCGTCGGGCGCGAGCAGCGGACGGTCGAAGGTGGCGTTGTCCCGTACGGTATCGGGGTCGAGGACGACGAGATCGGCACGGGCCCCGTCGTGGACGGTGCCGCGTCCGGTGAGCCCGAATCGCCGCGCGGGCAGTCCGGTCATCTTGTGGACGGCGCTCTCCAGGGTGAGGAGTCCCTCGTCGCGCCCGTAGTGGCCGAGGATCCGGGCGAAGCTGCCCGCCCAGCGGGGGTGCGGGCGGCCCGGTTTGGGCACCCCGTCGGAGCCGATCATGGACAGGGGGCTGGCGATCACCCGGCGTACGTCGTCCTCGCGCATGGAGTGGCTGATGATGGTGACCCCGCCCGCTTCGGCGAGCAGCAGATCGCAGACGTAGTCCACCGGATCGGTGCCCGCCGCGGCGGCGAGGTCGGCGATCCGCCGTCCTTCGGCGGCCGGATGGCGGGGGGCGGCGGCGACGGTGACGAGGTCCCAGCCACCGTTGCCGACGGTGTTCTCCCAGCCGTCGACGCCGTGGGCGATGGAGGTACGGATCCGGTCGCGGACCGCCGGGTCGGGGAGCCGGGCGAGCAGGGCGCCGATGCCGCCCTCGTTGGCCCAGGGCGGCAGCAGGGCGTGGAGTACCGTACTGCCCGCCGTGTAGGGGTAGACGTCGCACAGGACGTCCACGCCTTCCGCGCGGGCGCGTTCCAGGGTCGGCAGGGTGCGCAGGGTGGCGCCCCAGGCGTGGCGTCCGGCGGTCTTGTGGTGGGAGATCTGGAGCGGCGCGCCGGACTCGCGGGCGATCTCCAGGGCCTCTTCGACGGCGGTCTCCACCTGGGACATCTCGTCCCGCAGATGGGTCACATACGGTTTGCCGTGCCGTGCGGCGATCTCGGCGAGCGCGATGAGTTCGCCGGTGTCGGCGTAGCCGCCGGGCGGATAGATCAGTCCGGTGGAGAGCCCGGCGGCGCCCTGGGCCAGACAGCGGTCGAGCAGGGCGCGCATGGCGCGCAGTTCGGCGGGTGTGGCGGGCCGGTCGTCGAAGCCCATCACCCCGGCGCGGAGGGTGCCGTGGCCCACCAGGGACGCGATATGGGTGGGGCGCAGGGCCGGGTCCTGGCCCCGGGCGAAGCCGTCGAAGTCCTCGGCGGGCGGTACGGCTCCGATGCCGAAGACGACCCGGGTGTGCTCGGCGAGGGCGGGCAGCCGTTCGGGCCGGGCGGGGAAGAGTCCGCTGCCGCAATTGCCCGCGATCTCGGTGGTGACGCCCTGGAGCAGCGGGGCGAGCCGCAGCGCTTCGAGCCCGTCGTCGCCGTCTCCCCCGCCCGGGGCCCGGTCCGCCGGGCGGGCGGCCAGGGCGTCGGAGTGGGTGTGGACGTCGATGAAGCCGGGGGTGACGATCCGGCCGGTGGCGTCGATCACCTCGGCCGCCTCGGGGCGGCTGCCCGGCGGCAGTACGGCGATCCGGCCGCCGGTGATCCCGATGTCGGCGGTCCGGCGCGGGGCGCCGGTCCCGTCGACCAGGGTGCCGCCTCGGAGCAGTACGTCGTAGGGGGGCCGTGGGGTGGCCGTGGGAGCCGCCATCACAGCACCGTCGACAGGAAGGTGCGGGTGCGCTCGTGCCGGGGGTCGCCGAAGAGCTGCTCCGGGGGTCCTTCCTCGACGGCGGCGCCCCGGTCGAGGAAGAGGACGCGGTCGGCGATCTCCCGGGCGAAGCCCATCTCGTGGGTGACCACGATCATCGTCATTCCGCTCCGGGCCAGGTCGCGCATGGCGGCCAGGACCTCGCCGACGAGTTCGGGGTCGAGGGCGGAGGTGGGTTCGTCGAAGAGCATCAGGGCCGGTTCCATGGCGAGGGCGCGGGCGATCGCGACCCGTTGCTGCTGACCGCCGGAGAGCTGGGCCGGGTAGTGGTCGGCGCGGTCGGCGAGACCGACCCGGTCGAGGAGTTCCCGGGCCTGCCGTTCGGCCTCGGCGCGGGAGCGGCGTTTCACGGCGACGGGTCCCTCCATCACGTTCTGGAGGGCGGTGCGGTGGGGGAAGAGGTGGAACCGCTGGAAGACCATGCCGATGCGTTCCCGCTGCCGGCGGATGTCCCGGGGCCGCCGCTCCCGCAGTACGGTCCCGGAGGTGCCGTGCTGTTCGTAGCCGACGAGTTCGCCGTCGACCCGGACCCGGCCCGCGTCGATCTTCTCCAGATGGTTGAAGCACCGCAGCAGGGTGGACTTGCCGGAGCCGGAGGGGCCGATGACGCAGACCACCTCGCCCCGGGCGACGTCGAGGTCGACGCCGCGGAGCACCTCGGTGTCGCCGAACCGTTTCCGGATGCCCCGGGCTTCGAGGACGATGTCGTTCACGCGGTGGCTCCCTTGCCGGTTCGGCCGGGTACGAGGTTGGCCAGCACCCGGCGGCGGACCGGGACGGCGGCGGGGTTGTAGCGCCGTTCCACGAAGTGCTGGATGACGCTGGCGACGGTGGTGAGGACGAGGTACCAGATCGACGCGACCATCAGCAGGGCGATGACCTCGAAGTTGGCCAGGTAGAGATGCTGGGAGACGGTCATCAGATCGGATCCGGCGATCACCGAGACCAGGGACGTGGTCTTGAGCATGGAGATGAACTGGTTGCCGAACGGCGGGATGATGACCCGCATCGCCTGCGGCAGGACGACCCGGGTGAGGACCTGCCGGTTCGACATGCCGATGGACTCACCGGCCTCGCGCTGTCCGGGGTCGACGCTCTGGATCCCGGCCCGGACGATCTCGGCCATATAGGCGCCCTCGTTGATGGAGAGCCCGAGCAGGGCCGCGACGAAGCCGGTGATGACCGCGTTGGTCTGCCACTCGACCAGCTTGGGGCCGTCGAAGGGGATCCCGATGCCGATCACCGGGAAGAGGAGCGCCAGATTGAACCAGAAGATCAGCTGGACCAGGAGCGGGGTGCCCCGGAAGAACCAGGTGTAGGCGCTCGCGATGACCCGGAGTACGGGGCTCTCGGAGAGCTGCATCACCGCGACGAGCACCCCGATGGCGATCCCGACGGCCATCGAGACCAGGGTGAGCTGGACGGTCACCCAGAGGCCCGCGAGGATCCGCTGGTCGAACTGGTACTCGACGACGATGTCCCAGTGGAGGTTGGGGTTGACGACGACGGTGTACGCCAGCCAGACCGCGAAGAAGACGGCGGCGGCGACGGCGAGCCAGCGCCCGGGCCTGGGCCGGGCGGTCACCTTCAGGGCGAGGGCGTCCCCGGCGACCGGGTCAGCCGGGGGCGCGGAATCGGCGGCCGGTCCGGAGCCGGTCATTGCAGAATCGTTCTTTCGGAGCTGGGTCATGGCGTTCCCCCGCTCAGGCGCCGTCGTTGACGGTGGCCTTGGGGACGGCGCTGCCGCCGACGCCGTAGGAGTCGAGGATCTTCCGGTAGCCGCCGTCGTCGATCAGCCCCTGGAGGGCCTTCTGGACCGCGTCGCGCAGTCCGGACTCGTTCTTGGCCACGGCGATTCCCCAGGGCGCGGAGCCGTACTGCGTCGGCAGGGCCTCGTAGACCCCCTTCTCCTTCACGAACATCGCGGCCACCGGATAGTCCACGATGGTGGCAACGGCCCGGCCGCTGTCGAGCTGGAGCAGCCCCGTCGGCGCGTCCTCGCTCTGCGAGATCCTCATCTTCTGAGCGCACTGGGCGTTCTGCTTCTGGCCGATGGCCAGGTTGGAGCTGCCCTTGGCGAGGACGACGGCCTTGCCGCAGAGGTCTTCCAGGGAGTTGATCCCCTCCGGGTTGCCCTTCTTGGTCATCACCACCCCGCCGGTGCGGAAGTAGTCGACGAAGTCGACGGCCTTGCGCCGCTCGGGGCTGTCGGTCATCGAGGACATCACCAGATCGAACCGGCCGGACTGGAGTCCGGGGATCAGCCCGTCGAAGGCGGCGTTGGTGAGTTCGAGCTTCAGGCCGAGCCGGTCGGCGACGGCCCGGGCCAGATCGGGGTCGACCCCGGTCAGCTCGGTCGTGCCCGGTTTGTACATCTCCATGGGCGGATAGCCGACGGCGGTGGCGACCCGCAGTACGCCCTTCTCGCGGATGTCCGCCGGGACCAGTTCGGCGGCGCTCTTGCCCGAGGCGGCGGGATCCGCGGCGGAACCACCGCCGCCCTGGTCGGAGCGTCCGCAGGAGACGGTCAGCAGGGCGACCAGCGCCAGGGCCGCGAGGGAGCGGGCGCGTCTCCGGTTTGCCATGGATCCTCCAGTTTTTCTCCACGCGGGGTGACTTGCGCAGATGCTGACAGTCGTCCGGCCGGAAACGGAAGATGATGACGTCATTCGCGGCTGAGCATCGATTTCGGTACGGCTCCGCTCCCCCGGTGGCCGCGCCCCCGACCGCCCCCGGACACACGACGGCACCCCGGCCGGGCGGCCGGGGTGCCGGGGTGCCGGGGTGCCGTACCGCCCCCGCTCAGGGCGTGAACTGCACCGACATGAAGACGGCGTCGGCGACCCACTGTCCGGGTTCCAGCTCCTCGGCCGTGGCGTTGCGGCAGTTCTTCTCCACGTAGAGGACCGCCCGGCGGTCGGTGTTGTTGTCGACCCGCCCCCGCGCGCTACGGCCCACCGGATAGCACCGGCTCTCCGACGGGTCGGTCAGGGTGTGCGCCACATCGCCCGGCTGGGTGTGGTAGACGAAGGTGCCCGTGGCGGCGGACGCGCCGGTCGTCGTCCCGAGGACCAGCGCCCCCGCCGCCACGAGAACAGCCACCGTCCGCCCTGTCGCTTTTGCCATATGTCTCCTTCCCGAGACCGCTGAGTGCCTGCCGCGCTTGCCGTACTTGCTGCGCCTTGACATGCCTTGTCCCGTACGTCCTTCCCGGTGGACGGGTGGCCCCATACCGTCGGCGGGGGTGTGTGACAGCCCCGTTACGGAGCCCCCGGCTCCCGGCCGTCACGGGCCGGGCGGGAACTCCCGCGGCCCGGTTCCCGGGTCCGGGCGGCCCGCCGCGTACCCGCCCACACGGCCAGCCCGAGGAAGCTGAAGACGGCGCCCGCCGCGCAGACGGCACCCCATCCGGCGACCGCGTAGAGGGATGTCGCGGTGAGGGCGCCGGTGGCGCTGCCGACCGCGTAGCAGATCATGTATCCGCCGATCAGCCGACTGCCCGCGTCCGGCCTGAGCGCGTAGACGACGGTCTGGTTGGTGACATGGACCGCCTGGACGGCGAGATCGAGCAGGATCACCCCGACGGCCAGCGCCCACAGGCTGTCGGGGGTGAACGCCAGGGGCAGCCAGGAGAGCAGCAGCAAGGCGAGACCGGTACCGGTGACCGCTCCGGCGAAACCCCGGTCGGCCAGCCGCCCCGCGGCCGTCGCGGCAAGGGCGCCCGCGACCCCGATCAGGCCCAGCGCCCCGATCGCGCTGTGCGAGAACTGGTACGGGGGCTCGCTGAGCGGCAGCGCGACCCCGCTCCACAGGGTGCTGAAGGCGGCGAAGACCAGCAGCCCGTAGAGGGCCCGGAGCCGGAGCAGCGGTTCCCGGGCGAACAGGGCGACTGTGGAACGCAGCAGACGGCCGTAGCCCGGTGCCGCCGTCGGGGCTCCCCGGTCACGCGGCACCGCGCGGTACAGGACCAGGGCGAGCAGCGCCGTCAGCGACGCCGATACGAGATAGACGGCGCGCCAGCCCGCGAGATCGGCGACGAGACCCGAGACGGTTCTGGCGAGCAGGATCCCGATGACCACACCGCTGGTGACCAGGCCGACGACCCGGCCGCGTCCGGCGGGCGGGGCCAGGGACGCGGCGAAGGCCACCAGGGTCTGGGTGACGACGGCGAGCAGTCCGGTCGCCGCCATACCCGCGAGCAGGACCGCCGCCGTGGGGGCGGCGGCCACCGCGAGCAGCGCCGCCACGAGCAGGAGCAGTTGGGCGACGACGAGTCGTCGGCGGTCGACCAGATCACCGAGCGGCACGAGGAGGAAGAGGCCCAGTCCGTATCCGGCGTGGGTGAGCGTGACGACGGCACCGACCAGCGCCGGGCTCATGGCGAGATCCCGGCCCATGGTCACCAGGAGGGGCTGGGAGAAGTAGACATTGGCCACCGCCGCCCCGCAGGCGACGGCGAACAGGGCGACGAGCCCCCGGGGCAGACCACTCGCCGGTCCACCCCCGGCCCCGGGAGGTCGTATCGCGGCCTTCTCTTCGACGGACACCGGCATCCCCCACCTATCTGGTTTCATCTTGCTACCGATGGCGACCGTAGTGCCCGCTGGTAGCATGTTGCAACCAACATGAGAGGGGTCGCCGTGGTGGCCAGGACGCGCTTCGACGACAGTGACTGCCCGGTCGCCCGGTCGGTGGACGCCATCGGCGACTGGTGGTCCCTGCTGATCGTGCGGGACGCCTTCGACGGGAGCCGTCGTTTCGGCGAGTTCCAGCGCGGCCTCGGCGTGGCGAAGAACATCCTCACCGTGCGGCTGCGGGCCCTGGTCGCGGGCGGTGTCCTCGAAACCGTTCCGGCGTCCGACGGCAGCGCCTATCGCGAGTACGTGCTGACCGCCAAGGGAGAGGCGCTCTTCCCGGTGGTGGTGGCGCTGCGGCAGTGGGGCGAACAGCACTTCTTCGAACCGGGCGAACCCCGCTCCGAGCTGGTCGACCGCCGCCGGGAACTGCCCCTGCGAGACCTGGAGGTACGGGCCTCGGACGGACGCCGGGTCACCCCCGGCGACACCACCGTACGAAAGGTCGCCCCGGACACCCCCGAGGGGACCTGACGGGGCCGGTCGTCGCTGCGGTCTGCGCCGGTACTCAGGGTCCCTCGGTTCCGTCGCGGTCCCGGCCGGAGGCGAGCCGCAGCAACCGCCGCCAGTCCACCGGCGGCGCGGGTACGGCGGCGGGCGCGCGGTCGCGCGGCACCAGGACCCGCAGGGCGCCGGGGCGGAGCGCGCAGACGACGGGGGTGGGCATCCGCAGCGCCTCGCCGTCCACGGCGACGGGGATCTCGGCCGCGCCGGCGGACACCTCGACCCGCCGGGCGGTCCGTACGGTCAGTGCCGCCGACTGGGATCCCCGGACGGCCAGTTCGGCGGCCTGGGCCGCGCCCTCGACCCGGATGCCGAGGACGCCCAGCAGGCCGGAGTCCAGCCGGGGTCTGCGGCCCGAACCGCCGAGCACATCGGGCGAGGTGTACGGATTGTTGCTGACGAGGACCGCCTGGAGGGACGGCAGGACGGTGTCGTCGGCCCGTGCGTCGAGCCGCCGGACGTCCGGGCCGACCAGCAGATCGGGCATGGCGGCGAGCGCCGTACCCGCTTTGGCGTCGCGGTACTCGGGTCGCTGGACGACATCCGCGTAGACGCCGAAGGAGACCGTGTTGACGAACGGGCGGCCCGCGACCGTGCCGAGGTCGACCCGTACCTCCTCACCGTCGGTCAGCGCGTCCAGGGCGCGGGCGGGGTCGGCGCGGTCGAGGCCCATATCGAGGGCGAAGTGGTTGCGGGTACCGGCCGGGATCACCAGGAACGGCAGATCGTGGTCGGCGGCCACGGCCGCGACCAGGGCCTGGGTGCCGTCGCCGCCCGCCACACCCAGCAGGTCGGCTCCCCCGGTGACCGCCTCACGGGCCAGCCGGACGACATCGGCCGGGGCCTCGGGGTCGAGCCGGATCACCCGCGCGCCCAGCCGCTCGGCCCGTTCCGCCAGCCCGAACCGGTCCACCTTTCCGCCGCCGGACCTCGGATTCATGATCAGTACGGCGTGTCCGGGCCGGGCCGCCGGGGCCGCCCGTCGCGACCGGCGCGCCCTTCGGGGGTCCGATACCCGAAGCGCCGCCCGGGCACAGCTCAGGGTCGCGGCCCAGGACACGGCCAGCAGCAGGGCCGTGAGCCAGAGCCCGGCGACGGTGAGCAGCACCACGACGACGAGGGGCGCCGCGATCGCCACGACGGCCCCGAGGACCCGGACCGGACCCCGGTAGGCCAGGAACCACCAGACACCGACCGCGCACCCGGCCACCGCGAGCGGCGCGGCCACCACGATCAGCAGCCCGGCCTCGCCCACCGCCGTCACCAGCACCACCAGCACGCCCACCGCCGCCAGCAGGGCGAGCCGGGCGAGCAACCGCGCGGCGGCCGTACCGCCGCCGTACGGCTCGCCCCGGTCGGCCCGTGCCCCGGCGCCCCGCTCGTACTGGCCCATCCGTGTCTCGCCTCTCGCCCCGTCCGTCCCGCCAATCTGCCCGCCGCCGGGCCGGGGAGCACGCCGGGCGGGCTGCGCGGGTGAGGGACTTCCCGGCCCTACGGGTGTCGGCCCGGTCGGGATCAGGAGAGGGACATATCCGCCAGTACGTCATCGATCAGCCGGCTGTTCCCGGCCCCGGTGTCGTCCGTGACGCCCAGCAGGAACGCGGACCGGCCGTCGTCCACCGGGACGATGTTCATCCGCAGATGGAGCTTTCCGCAGTCGGTGCCGACCACCTTCACCACCACCGTATGGGCCGGGCGGCCGTCCACCGTCGTCGCCTTCGACTCCCGGAGTTCGGAGCGCCCGTCGGGACAGAAGAAGGTCGCGTTCGAGGAAGCGGCCCGCTCGGTCTCCCGCCGGAGCCCGGACTCGGGTACGGCCCCGGCCCGGCCCGCGAGCAGGGAGCCCCCTTCGGCACCGCCGCCGTCCCCGGTTCCGTCGCCGTCCGACGGCTCGCCGCCCCTGTCGACGGCCGCCGAGGTGAAGGCTTCGATCAGCCCTTTCCGCTCCGCGCGCCAGCCCTCGGGGACCGCGTACGAGATCCCGGCCTTCTCGTCCTCGACCCGGGGCCGGTCGGCGAGCGGCGATTCCTCGCCGCCCCGGCTCAGCCACCATCCGGCCGCCCCGGCGGCCAGCGCGCACAGCGCGACCGCGATCACGGCGATCCGCCGGTCGCGGGCCCGCGCGGGCGGCCCGGCGGTGCCCGGCGGGGAGGAAGGGCGCGGCGGATACGGCGGCGGGCCCGGCTGCGGTGGTGTCGACATATCCGACACTCTTCCGGCCGTGCCCGCCCCGGTCCTGAGCACCACTACTCAGACGGGTACTCAGCTCCCACAGGGCGTTCGCGGCACCGTCCGGCACCGTCCGGTGCGCCGCGCGGCTCTCGGACCGGCCGGATTATACGGGAGGCCGGTCCGCAGCCCACGCTCCGAAAACGTTCTTGTCCGCCCGGAAGGCGGTCTGAAAATCTGCGCCACATGCGACAGTTGAGATCACTGACGAACCGTCCCCGAAGGCCGAGATCTCCCCGCCGACGGCGTCTGACGGTCGGTCTGGCCACGGCTCTGGTACTCACCGGGCTCGCCGCGCCGGTCCGGGCCGACCCGGCGCCCCCGAGGTCGGAGCCGTCCGAGAGCCGGATACAGGACCTCCGGGCCGCCGAGAGCCCGTTGCGCGCCGAGGGCGCCCTGGCCTGGTCCGGGGCGGGTGGCGTCGCGAATCCGGCCGATCACACCCTGACGGCGGGCGCGATGAACGCCGAGACGACCAAACGGGTCACCCGACTGGAGAAGGTGCTGCCCAAGCGGACCCTGACGAACGCCATCGGCTCGGCGGACCGTACCGCCCAACCCGACTGCGCCCGCGACCCGTTCGGCCCGACGGCCCCGCAGCCCCAGCTCAAGTACTGTCTGGACGATGCCGACTCGGTCGACAAGGAGTGGCTCCCGCAAGGGGTCTCCGGGGTCTCGGACGCCAAGGACAACGAGTCGTGGGGGAACGCCGGGCCGGACATCCAGCTGTTCACCTCGTACGACGCCGAGGACCCGGGTCGCAACAACGACGCGGACAGCAGCAGGGCCGACTGCACGGCGGCCGAGCTGGCGGCCGATGACGCCTGCAATCAGAAGGGCGTACGCGTCACCTTCGTGAAGACCCGTAAGGATCCCGTCACCCAGGCAGTCATCGATGTGAAGTACCAGCACGCCCTGCTGGTCTGGACGACGACGATCCCCGGACCGGCGAACACCAACAAGATCTCCTACTACGGCGTGGCCTCGGACGACGACCCGATCCAGGAGGGTCTGCACGCCGGAGGCATCGTCTGGTACGGCGACTTCCTCTATGTCGCGGACACCCGGAACGGCATCAGGGTCTTCGACGTCCAGAGCATCCTGGATCTGGATCCCGACGGGAACCCGGCCACCCATGACGCCATGGGCCCGGACACCGACGGCGTACCGACCACCGCGAATGTGCAGGACACGACCAAGATCGGACGCCATGGCAACAGCTGGTACAGCTACGGCTACCGGTATGTGATCCCGCAGGTCGCGGCCTGGAAGTTCAAGGCCCCCCAGTCCAATCCGGACAACGGCGAGCACCGTTGTGTCGCCACCGGGGCGCCCAAGGCGTCGTATCTGACGCTCGACCGCTCGACCGTTCCCGACCAGCTGGTCATGGGCGAGTACTGCCGGCCGTCGGCCGCGTACCCGTCCACCGGACGTATCGCCTCCTATCCGGTGGCAGCCCTGGCCGCACGGACCGGGGAAGTCCCCGCCCGGAGCTGGAGCAACTATCTCCCGGTCACGGGCGGACATGTCCAGGGGGTGGCGGTGATCGAGGACCAGAAGAAGCTCTACATCAACGTCAGCCGGGGCAAGTCCGACCCCGGCCATCTCTACCGGGCCCAGTGGAAGACCGACGGCACCCTCTCCCTCATCGGCTCCCCCGTCCTCACCGCGGTCGGCGTGGAAGCCCTCACCATCGAACGCGGCAAGAACCGGCTCTGGTCCGTCTCCGAGTACTCACCACAGATGACGGGGTGTACCTCGATCTGCCAGCGGGTGCTGTACGCACACGATCTGACCTGGCTCGACAGCCGGCCCTGAGCCGTCCGTACGAAGGAAACCGGTGGGGCCGACGACTTCCGGCCATCCCGCCCCACCGGGCTGTCACGGATCGACAAGTGATCCGGCGCTCCTCGCCAACAACGACAGCCGCCCAGCCCGCGCGGGGCAGGCCGAAGCACCGGCGGTCCGCTCACCCGGGCCGCCGGAGCCCGCCTGTGATCAGTGGGGACCCTCCCACCACCGGGCTTTGTAGATACCGCCGTTCACCAGGGTGTACGCGGTACCCGTTCCGGTCCGGACCCGGCGGGTCTGCCAGTTGGGGCGCGCGCCGTCGTCCGGCGCGGTGAACGCGAGGACCGTACCGGCGTTGCCGGCCGCCTTCACCTTGGCCAGGGCGCCCGGGCAGCCGGGAGGCAGATAGGGCGCGAACTCACGGCGCGAGATCGAGAACTGGAAGAGGCCCGACGCCGTACTGACCCACAGCAGATCTGGCTGGCCGTCGACCCGGTTGAGGTCGTGACCGCCCGCCTCCGCCGCGGGAACGGGCTTCGGAAGGGGGAAGGTATGAGTGACGGCGATCTGCGGACTGCCGGGTGTGCCGCCCAGGGTGTAGGCGACGAGGTGGGTATCGCCCACCGCCCAGAGCAGGGAACCGGCCGGATCCCAGTGGACCCCGTGCGCGCCCGCCAGCGGGGCGGTGAAGGCGAGCGGGGCCGAGGGGGACTGTGAGGCGCCGTAGAGCCGGATGTCGCCGGAGCGGCTGGACGCCACCGCCACATCGCCGGTGGGGAGCAGTTCGATGCTGTGCGGGTTGAGGTCGTCGGTTCGGCCGCTGGTGGCCAGGGTCACCCGGCCGCCCCAGTAGCGGCTCTTGTCCGGATACCGGACGACTGCGGCGAAGCCGTAGGAGGCGGTGGTCAGGACATAGCGCTGCCCGGCCACCGTACGGTTCTTGGCCTCGCTCACGTAGGTGAAGGTGCCGTCCGGCAGCAGATCCGCGTAACGGCTGTCGCCCACCGGGTCGAACTCCCACAGCACGGGCGAAGGGGTCGCGGCGGGGTCCCACTCGGGGACGGCCGAGTCCAGCAGCAGAACGCGCGCGGACTTCTGGTCCCCCACGAGCAGCGGCGGCAGTGCGGCCGCCGGATTCGGGGCGGCGGCACCGGCGGTGGACACCAGCGGGCGGAACGCCGCCCCGGTGAGCGCGGCGGCACCGGTCAGCAACAGGGAGCGCCGGGCGAACCGGCTGTTGATAGGCATGACATGGCTCCGGAGGTGAGGAACGGGATGAGCGCGGAAACCCGGCCCGGACGGACCGGGACCCCGGGTCCGGACGGACACGGACGAGGAATCGGAGAGGGATGACGGAGGTCGAGGAGCGATACCCCGGCGGTCTCGACGAGCGGGCCGAGCAGGTGTACCTGCTGCTGCTCGCCGAACCGGGTATCGGGGCCGACCGGCTGGCGCGGCGGCTCGCCGCCGCTCCGGAGGAGATCGACCGGGTGCTCGGGGTGCTTCGCGAGCTGTCGCTGGTACGGGTCTCCGGGGAGCGGCCGGGCCGGTTCCATCCGGTCGGCCCGGGGCAGGGACTGGAAACACTCCTCGCCCGCCAGGCCGCCGAACTCGCCGCCTGGCACGAACGGGTCGTCTGGTCGCGGGCCGCCGCCGCCCGGCTGATCGCCGAATATTCGGTATCCGGCGGGCCCGGTGGTCCGAATGTGAAGGTGCTGACCGGAGCCGGGGCGATCCACCGCTGTCTCGTCCAGTCGGCCCGTGGCGTCCGTACGGAGGCGCTGCTGCTCCTCCCCCACGGCACCGGCGTCGTCCCCTGCCCGGGGGAGCGGTCGGCGTACGAGGTATTGGAGCACGGCGCCCGGCTGAGGGTGGTCGTCCCGGACGAGCCGCCGCCCGGGGACGAGTCCGGTCAGGGCCCGGCGCACCGGATCGCGGAGCGGGGCGGGCTCATCCGTACGGCCCCCGCCGCCGCCCTGCCCGTACGAATGGCCCTCTTCGACGGAGGGACAGCCGTACTACCGGCGTCCGGAACGCACTTCGGCGACGAGGCCCTGGTCGTGACGGGGGACGGGGTGCTGGCGGCCCTGTATGCCCTCTTCGAGAGCGTCTGGCGGTCGGCGGTCCCGCTCGACGCCGCGGCGGACCCGGATCCGGACGGCCTGTCGGAGCAGGACCGGACGGTACTGACGCTGCTGGCCGCCGGGTACACCGACGAGACCGTGGCCAAACGGCTCCGGGTGTCGCACCGCACGGCCCGCCGGCTGGCGACCCGGCTGATGGAACGGCTGGGCGCGCGGAGCCGGTTCGAGGCGGGGGTACGGGCCGCGCGGCGCGGCTGGATCGAGTGATCCGGGCCCCGCCGGAGGCCCCGAGGGGCCTTGGCCGGTCATGCGACGGTACCCACATGCAGGACTCCGCTCGGCGCCCCGGCGGCGTAGGTGTCGGCGATTCCGCCGTCGCCGTCGACCAGGGTGGTGTGGGTCCAGAACCCGTCCGTCCGGCGCGTCCGGTCCCAGACCTCGCCGACGACGGTGGTCTGGAGGTGCAGGGTGCCGTCGGGGAGCCCGGCGGCGGAGATGTTCCGTACGCCACCGTTGTCGTCGATCTTCACGGCGGCGTTCCAGGTACCGGTCCCGTCGGTCTTCCGGCCCCGGTCCCAGACCTCACCCGCCACCAGGGTCTGCAGATGCAGCCGGGCCTGCGGCAGGGCGGCGGCGGAGAGCCCGGTGACGACCCCGTCTGCGGTACTGGTGGTGACCTTGGCGGCGGCGCCCCACGTACCGGCCGCCGACCGGGCCCGGTCCCATACCTCACCGTTCACCAGGGCCAGGACGTGGAGTGTCCCGTCACTGAGCCCGGCCGACGCGATACGGGTGACCGTCCCCCGGTCGTCGATCTTGGTGGCGGCGCCCCAGGTACCGGTCGCCGACCGGGTCCGGTTCCAGACGTCCCCGTTGACCACGGTCTGGACGTGCAGGGTGCCGTCGGGGAGCGCGGCGGAGGCGATCTGCTGGATCGCCCCGTTGTCGTCGATCTTCACCGCCGACGCCTGCCAGGTCCCGGTCACCGTCCGGGAGCGATTCCAGACATCCCCGTTGACCAGCGTCTGAACATGCAGAGTGCCATTGGGGAGGAAAGCCGCGGAGACCGCCTTGATGGCTTGGTTGGCGTCCACCCGGGTCGCGGTGGCCTGCCACGTACCGGCCGCCGACCGCTGCCGGTCCCACACCGCGCCCGCCGTCGGTCCCGAGACCGGGTCGTCCGTCACGGAGACATTGCGCACCGGCTGGAAGGTCCCGTGCCCCGGATAGTACGGATACGGGAACACCCGCTGGTGCACGCCCGACGGGGTGAACTCGTAGCCGAGGTACGACGACTTGTCGGCCGCCTCCCACCGGTGGAACAGCACGGCATGCCCGGCCCCGCCGCCCGCGTCGTACACCAGGGCGTCGCCCGGCTTCAGCTCGGCCTTGGTGATGGGCTGGGTGATGCCCTGCGCGGCGAACGCGTCGATGGTCGGGGAGCCGTTGAGCTGCCACGCCATCGACAGATAGCCGGAGCAGTCGGTCCGGTACCCCTGCCGCAGCCCGCTCGCCCCGAACGCCACCCCCGACCTGGCCCAGCTCTCGGCCCGCGCGACGACGGCGGACCGCGAGACCACGGGCGGCACGACGGCCTGCCCGCCCGCCCCGACGACGACCCCCGCGCCCGGCTCGGGCACGGCGATGGCCGACTGCCCGACCCCCAACGACAACACCACCCCGGCGGCGGCGACAACCGCGACGGCGGAACGGCCACTGAGCGGAGCCTTCATACACACCTCTCCCTGCCGAAACGTGAACGCGCGCGCCGTGGGGCACGCGGCGGTGTGGATCACTTTTCCCGCGCGGGGGGCTACGGGGAACGCTTCGAGGGCGGCCGGAAGGGGCCTTGGACGGAAGCGGCCAGAGGGCAGACGCGCCCTTGCCTCTGCCGCCGGATCGCCACAAAAACTCATCAGCAATTTTACGGCTCCGATGCCGGCGGGGTCCACGAGATCCCTTCGCGCCTCAGCCGATCAATGACCCACTGCCGCCCTCTTTCATCAGCTACTTCCCATGCGTAAAGAAATGGCCGCTCGCGAGATCTGCGGAATCGAATGATCTCACGAAATCCGCCACTCCGACCGGAAACATCCGGCATGTTGTGACAGAGATCTGCCAGCCACGCAATGCAAGTCACGTAGTCATCATCCGGCCAGAATTCTATGGGCTTCGCCCGCCGCGCCATTGATCTAATTTCAAGGATAGCAATGTTCTTCAAAAACGAGCCCGCATCCCAGTCATCAAATTCCCTCAACGAACACTCCAGACCTCCGACCAAGAGAACAAAACGCGAATGAGGGGCATGCACGCCGCATCCCCCTCACCCACTGCAATTAAGTCAGGCTACCGATCAGCCACTACCCGGCCAAAGATGAATATAAATCGGCGTATCGGCAGTGATTCTCGAATTTGGATTATCCGCGCGACTGAGAAGTTCTGCCATTCTATGGTTCCCCTCGATCATGTAGCCATCTTCCGCATGATATCGCAAGAGAGAGAACTCGCCGTCGGTCGGCTGAGTTGTACTCTTCAGGAGCTGATCATCCGTCATCGAGCGGGCCATACCAGCCTTGAGGGGATCCGACCGCCAATTGCCACTACCATCGACATTATCGTGCCCAATTCCACGAAGATCGCCGACAGTCGCATTCGGCTCATGGACCGCTTCGGCCGCCTTCGATCCTTTTCCGAAAAGTCGGGAAAGGAATCCATCACTGGGGCAATTGTGCGTTAGGACCGGCGTAGTTCCTGCAAGCACATAGTAGGTGTGAACGTCCGCAACCGTCAGGTTGTGAACCCTGCGGTCGGGCTCCGTGGCACGGCTGATCCCCGTGATCTGGATGTGTGTACCGGCGCTCGTGCGGAGCAACTGGCCCCGTCGGAGGTCCGTCGCGTCGATCCACTCGCGGAGTTCCGGGACCCAGAACGGGTGGCCGTCCGTCGCTGTGACCGTGGAGGTCGCGTCGCCCTCCGAGCCGTCCGTGTCGATGGTGATCCGGACGAGGTTCTTCGTGCCCTTGCCGGTGATCTCCGCGGTGACCGTGCGCGCGGACGTCTCACCCGTCTCGGGGTCCGTCGCCAGGACGACGTCGCCGACATCGACGTCCTCGATGGCCTTGGTGGAGCCGTCGGCCATCAGGACTCTGGTTTCGGGCGTGAAACTGTTGTTCTCACACGACTCCGCCGCCTCCTCAAGGCGGCTCGCCTTGCGGTCCTGTTTCTGCCAGGCCAAGAAGTCGCTGAGGAGGGATTCGGCCAGTTTCCCGATCTTCTTGACGAGCGCCGCGCCCTTGCTCCATCGCCATGGCGCGCCGTATTTCAGGGCGAGTTTGGCGATGATTCCGGTCGGGGCGAGCAGGTTCATGGCCGTGGCGCCGCAGGAGCCGAGCGAGCCCGTGGTGAAGCAGTCGAGCGCGTCGGTGATACCGAGTTCGTCGGCGACGATTCCGGCGAGTTCCTGCGCCGCCGTCTTCATCCGGGTCTCGGTCTTCTTGGCCGTGTTACGGGCCTGGATGGCCTTGACCTTCGCCGGCGGGGTGTAGATCTGGCGGTACTTCCTGCTGCGGTCCCATTCCTCGTTGGGCTCCTGGGCCCAGCCTCCGCCCGGCTTCTTCCAGCAGTTCATGCCCCGTTGCCCGCAGTCGTCCGGGGCCAGGCCCGTCGGGTCCGAGAGCGTGATCGGGCTGTTGTTGGCGTAGCCGTAGCCGTTGATCTGCTGGGGGTCGGAGAAGTCGATCAGCGGGTCGGCGGAGATGAACCGGCCGTTCTCCGGTTCGTATTCGCGCGCTCCGATATGGGTGAGTCCGGTGGCGTCGGCGGGTTTGCCGAGGAAGCCCTTGTCGTCGACCCAGGGGCCGGACGCGGTGCCGCGCGGGTTGCCGAAGGGGTCCATCCGGCGGCGGGTGACCGAGGCCGTGGCGGAGGCGATGGCCAGGGACATGGTGCCCTGGTGGTCGCCGGCGAGGAACTGGACCCCGGCGGCGGTGCGCAGGGCGATGGTGCGTCCGCCGAAGGAGTAGTAGCGGGTGGCCTCGACCGCGCGGGTGGCGGTGTTGAGCGCCAGTTCCACACCGGGCAGATAGAGGGTGTGCCGGCCCGTCTCCTCCTTGAGCAGTCGGGAGCCGCCCGCGTCGTCGACATGGCGGGTGGTCGTGTCGGCGCCGGAGAGGCGGCCTTCGGCGTTCCAGTGGAGGTCCTGGGTGGTGCCGTTGAGGACCCGGGTCTCGGTCTGGCCCGCCTGGTTGTAGGTGTAGCTGTCCTGGCGGGTGACGGCGGGTTCGCCGCCGTGCGCGGGGGTGTGCTGCTCCATCCGGAGCAGGGTGTGCGGGCCGCCGTTGCCCGCGGCGTCCTTTCCGTAGGTGTGGGTGCGGGTGATGTCCGGCTTGCCCGCCAGGCCGTGCAAGGTCTGGCGGCTGCGATTGTCGGAGGCGTCGTAGCCGAAGGAGTGCCAGTAGGGGGCGGGTCCGCCGACGCCCGCCGCGGTGACGGGGGTGACGCAGGCGCCGTTCCGCGCGCCGGTGCCCACCGCGCCGTTGGAGGGTCCGGCGCTGGTCCATGCCTGGGTGAGCCTGCGTTCCCAGTCGTAGCCGAAGCACTGGACCTCGGTGTCGGCCGCCGCCGGGGTGTCGGAGACGGAGGTGATGTTGCCCGCGGGGTCGTAGGTGTAGCCGGTGTCC
Source organism: Streptomyces sp. NPDC020875 (assembly GCF_040641415.1). NCBI lineage: Bacteria > Bacillati > Actinomycetota > Actinomycetes > Kitasatosporales > Streptomycetaceae > Streptomyces > Streptomyces sp. NPDC020875. The sequence goes on from NZ_JBFADP010000059.1 coordinate 46,220, forward strand.
TGGACCTCACCGGAGGTGCCGACGGGGCTCTCGACGGCGACCCGGGTCTTGATGAGGCGGTCGGTGCCCTTCTCGTAGTCGAAGAGGAGGGAGGCGAACTTGCCCGTCGCGCCGAGGGTGCCGAGGGTCAGACCGCGCGGCAGGGAGCGGGAGGTGTAGGTGGCCTCCGAGACGTACGAGCCGGAGAGGGTGCCGCCGAGGGCGGTCCGCATGGCGGTGGGCCGGCGCAGTTCGTCGTAGTCGTAGGTGAGTGTCTCGGAGGGCAGCCCACCCGCGGCCGGGACGGTCTGCGACTGGACGGTGCCGTCCGGGTTGTACTCGGTACTGAAGTCGTAGGAGCCCTTGAGTTCGGCGGCGGTGTCGCCGCCGACGACGACCCGGGTCAGCAGCGGCTGGTACATGGTGTCGAGCTGGAGCTGGAGGGTCGCGGCGGTCGAGACGCCGTTCTTGTACCGGTAGGTGCCGTAGAGCTGGCCCTTGGCGACGGTGTCGTAGGTGCTGGCGGTGAGCCGGGTGCCGGTGGTGGGTTCGCCCTCCCAGGTGCCGGTGGCGCGGCCGATGGCGTCGTAGGTGGTGGAGATCTTCTTGTTGCGGGCGTCGGTGGCGGACGTCGGCCGGTCGAAGTCGTCGTACGCGGTGGTGCTGGTGCCGGTGTCCGGGTCGGTCGCGGAGGTCTTCCGGCCGCGCTGGTCGTAGCCGTACGACCAGACGTTGCCGCCCGGGTCCCGGACCGTCTTCAGGAGATCGGCCGCCGTGTAGGTGTAGTGGGTGGCCTCGTAGTCGGCGGGGGTGCCGGTGGGCAGGGGCGCGTCGCCCTTGTAGCGGCGGATCTCCTCGGTCCGGCCGCGGGCGTCGGTGATGGTGGTGGTCGGCGCGGCCCCGGCCGGCGGGTCGCGGTGGACCCGGTCGCCGCCGTAGGCGTACGTGGTCCGCCACTTCTCCACATTGGCGACCTTGAAGATCTCCGCGGTGGGCCGGCCCGCCCCGTCGTAGACGGTGCTGCTGTGGCCGTCGACCTCGGAGGTCGGGGTGAAGAGCTGCGCGGAGGGCGCGGCGGCGATGGTGTAGTCGTTGTTGGTGGCGACGACGTTGCCGAGGCCGTCGTAGAAGGTGTCGGCGACGAAGGAGCCGCCGCCGGGGCCCTCGGTCTGGGTCTGCCGGGGGCGGAGGAGTCCGTCGTAGAGCGTGTACTCGGTGCCGTAGGCCGGTACGCCGTTCCGGTCCGCCTCGTACTTCTGGGTACGGACGGCGACGGGCGCGTTCTTGGCGACCTGGTAGGTGTATTTGATGGACGGGGTACGGGTCGCCTTGTCCCGGTCGGGGAGCCAGACGGACGTCAGCCGGCCCAGTGCGTCATGGGCGAGGTCGGTCCTGCGCCCGTTCATGTCGGTCTGGGCCGAGGGGACGCCGCGGGTGCGGTCGTAGTCGGTGACGGTCTTCCAGCCGAGCGGGTTGGTCTCCGTCTTCTTGGTGGTGAGCCCGTCGGTCTCGGTGTAGTCGGTGAGGGTGGAGTTGCCCGCGATGTCGGTGGTCTTGACGGGGCGGCCGTAGGTGTCGAAGTCGGCGACGGCGCTCTGGCTGACGGTCTGGTAGACGGGCGTGGTCCCGTTGTGGGACTTCAGCCGCTGGACCTTGGTCGGCAGCCCTCGGACGGGTGTGGCGCCGAGCGCCAGGCCGTCGTAGAAGGAGAGGTTGTCGGAGACGACCTGGGTGGCGCGGTCGGGGGTGGCGGAGCAGCCGACGGCCACCGTCTCGACCCGGGAGACCAGGTCGTAGATGTGCTTGGCGGCGCTGTCGGCGTATTCGGTGCGGACGCATTTGTTGTCGCTCGCGTCGCCGGTCTGCCCGTAGTCGTCGACCTCCACCAGGCGGCCGGTGGCATTGTCGTACCGGTTGACGGCCTTGGTCTCCTGCCAGCCGCCGCCTTCGAGGGCGGTGTGGGTGGTGGTGGCCGCGGACCGGACGTAGTACGCGTGGCGGGTGCCCCAGGTCTCCGCGCGGGTGGCGGTGGCGCGGTGCCAGGCGGTGGCCACACTCTTGGAGACGATCTTGTCGGCGGTGTAGCCGCCGTTGTAGACCGTGGTCTCCAGCTCGTGGCCGGAGAGGGGTTCGGGGTCGGGGTGGCTGGTGCCCATGGAGTCGGTGACGGCGGTGCCGAGTCCGCGCAGGAAGGTGTGTTCGGTGCGCTGGTTGGCGGCGCTGACGGTGCCCCCGGACTTGGTGACGCGGACCTTTCCGTAGCCGCGCCAGTCGCTGTGGGTCCGGTACTCGTCCTTGGTGATGCCGTCGGCCCGGGCCTTCTTCCAGCCGGCGTCGCCGAGGTAGCTGTACTCACTGACCATGTCCGGTGCCTGGCCGGTGAGATCGCCCTCGGTCACGTTCTGGGCGAGATATTTGTGGAACCAGTCGGTGACCGGGTCGACGGCGCCCGGCGGATGCCATTTCACCGGGTAGCAGGCGCGGTCGGGGGCGTCGACAGGCGGCAGGGACGTGGCCGAGCAGTCGGCGGCCCGGTAGAGGACGCTGAGGGTGCCGCCGCTCTCGTTGACGACGCCGGAGAGCCGTAGCCGGTTCATCGGCTGGATGTTGTCGTTGGGCTTGTCGACCCGGTTGGGCAGTTGGGTGCCGGAGAGTTCGACGGTCGGCAGTTCGACGGTCCCGGTACCGGCGTGGCCGGTGTGCTTGATGGTGTTGAGCCAGAGGGAGCGGGAGCTGTCGCCGTTGTCGGTGAAGAGATGGCCGAGGGACCAGGAGTCGACGGCTTCCCATCCGGCGCCGGCCCGGACCTGAGTGGTGATCTTGTCGAGCTTCTTACGGGTCCAGAAGGTGGCCGAGTTCTGTCCCTGGCATTTGGTTCCGGCCTTGCAGTTGAGGTCCCAGGGGACATCGGGCCAGCGGGTGGCCGTGGTGTCGGTCAGATCGGCCGGTTCGCAGTCGGCGGCGGCGCCGATGCACCGCTCGCTCGTGGCGAAGACCACCCGGGCCGGGGCGGGTGTGGTGTAGGCGGATCCGTCGCGCTGTCCGTATTCGATCCGCTCCAGATAGCCGCCGCGGGTGTACGGCTTGCCGTTCTCCGCGGTGAGCAGGCCCTGGGTGTAGTGGTTGGTCTCCTTGCCGTAGTAGTACGACATGGTGTTGCCGTGGACGTCGACGACGTAGTCGAGGTTCCACCGCCATGCCTGGAGGCAGTGCGAGGTGGCGAGGGTGGCCTTGTGGCAGGGTTCGCCCGCGTCGTCGCCGTAGACCGGGACGGTCCAGGTGGACTGGGTCTCCTCCTTGCCCGTGGTCCAGCCGGTGAGCCGGTTCAGACCGAAGTGGTACTGGGTTCCGTCGGTGGTGGTGAGCACCCACCGCTCACCGTTGTCGTCGCCGTTGGAGGCGCCGGTCTTCCGCTCGATCCGGGAGTTGGCGTCCCCGGCGAGCCGCCATTCCCCGGTGGTGTCGTCGCGGATCAGTTCACCGGCCGAGCCGCCCGCGAGCTGGATGGTGGCGTTGTCGTGGGCCCAGCACAGATCGCCGTTGGTCTTGGGGTGGCCGTCGTCGGCGCACGGCTTGTACCGGCGTTCGATGAAGCCCGGTTCGTAGCCGAAGCCCTGGCCGATCCAGGAGCCCTGGCTGTTGGTGGTCGCGGTCTGCCCGTCGACGGACTGCGAGGAGTAGCCGAGGGCGACGGAGGGCGCCAGTCCGCCGGGGACGGGCGGGGTGCGGACGGGGTACGACCAGCTGAAGGCGCCGGACGCGTTGGAGACGCTCCACTCGGCGGAGGCGGAGAGGGAGGTGGCCCCGAAGTCGCCCTGGTCGCCGGAGGCGGCGGCGGTGGCGGCGACGACGGTCGCCGCGGTTCCGGCGCCCGCCACCGGGACTTCGGCGCTCAGTGTCCCCTTCGCCGTGTCGTTACGGCTCGCGAGGGGGGTGGGGACGGCGCAACCGGTTCTTCCGGGGGTGGTCAGCACACAGGACGGATAGCTCACCAGGCGCAGCCGGGCGCCGTAGGAGGCGCCGTAGGCGTCGGCGAAGCCGGTGTAGTCGAGTTCCAGCCGGGTGGTGGCGGTCCGCCGTATCCCGTCCCCGCGGCTGAGGCCGATGAGGACGCCGTCGACTCCGGCGGCCTCGGTGGCGCGCCGGTCGGCGACGCGTACGGAGACCTTCGCGGGTGCCTCGGCGGTGCGGGTCGCGGTGCTTCTTCGTTCCGGCGGGCCGAGTCTGAGGGGCAGTCCGCCGGCGCGTACGGCCTGGTCGCCGAGGCGGACCTGCCGGGTTCCGGCGGCGGGCCAGCCGACCTTGCCGGGCGCGGTGACCTTCAGCCGCTCCGCGGGGTCGGGGGCGGGCTTCCGGGCCTGGGCGTAGCGGCCGTCGACGGGGTCGGCGGTCTCGCCGGGCAGCGCGGGGGGTTTGCCGCGGCCGGGCGCGGCGGCGGCGTCGGGCGCGTACTGCGGGAGCAGTCCGACGGTGAGGGCGACGCCGACGATCGCGAGCAGGCCCCGCCGGACCGGGGTGCGCGGGCGTGGCAGACGGTGGTTCAGGGGCCCGGATGGGCCCCGTGACCAGGGGAAGACAGGCATGCGTCAGCTCCAGGACGGTGAAGGACGGGGCTGCTGGGGCCATTGAGTGGCCGCCGGGCGCGGTGCCCCGGGGAACGAGGTCGTCGAAGGGACGGAGGGTGGCCGGGCCGCCCGAAGGGTTCGGGCGGCCCGGTGGCGTATCCGTACGCGGGGTCCCGTACGCGGGCGCCGCTCCCTCCCTCGGCCGGGCCACCACCACCTGGACGGTCAGCAAGGACGGCGGG